>NZ_JBHWZJ010000517.1:0-3956 GCF_042728415.1 Streptomyces sp. NPDC060198
CAAAGAACAAGTACTCCTACGGCGGGTCCGTTCATTAAAAAAGACCGCCTCGCTCGCCACGGCCTCCGCCTCGGCGACCACGGAGGTCTCCGGCTTGACGGCGGCGCGGCGACGGCGCTTCGGCTTCTCCTCCACGGCGTCGGCCTCGGCGGCCGGAGCGGCCTCGGCCTTCACGGCGGTCTTCGGCGCGGCGGCCTTGCGCGTGCGGGGCTTCGTCTCGGGCTTCGCCTCGGCCTTCGTCTCCGTGGCCGGCTTCACGGCCGTACGGGGACGGCGGCGCGTCCGGCTCTCGGACTCGGGCTCGGAGGGCGGGGCGATCTGGAAGTCCACCTCGTCCGCGGCGGGCTTCACGACCCGGGGACGGCGGCGCGGCTTCGTCTCGGCGGCGGGCTCGGCGAAGCCCACGGCGACGGCCACCGTCTGGAACTCCGGCTCGGCCGGAGCGGCGGCACGGGTGCGACGACGGCGTGCCGGCTTGGTCGCCTCGGCGACGGCCGGAGCCTGGGCCACGGCCGCGGGGGCCTCCACGACGGCCACCGGTGCGGGGGCCTCGGCGACGGCCAGGGCTGCCGCCTCGGCGGCGACGGCCTCCGCGACACCGACCCGGCCACGACGGCGGCGGCGCGGGGTGCGCGGCTCCGTCTCCCCGGTGGTCCCGGCGTTCTCCGGAGCCGGTACGGCCTCGGTGGCGGGTGCGGGCACCGTGGCGGCGCCCTCCTCGCCGGCTCCGCCACGGGTGCGGCGGCGCTGACGCGGGGTGCGCGCGGGGCGCTCCTCGCGGGCCTCACGGGCGGGGCCGGACGAGGCGGGAGCCTTGCGGCCCCGGCCACCGGTCTCGCCGAGGTCCTCCAGCTCCTCCGCGCGCAGACCCGCACGGGTCCGTTCGGTACGCGGCAGTATGCCCTTGGTGCCCGCGGGGATGCCGAGGTCCTCGAACAGGTGCGGAGAGGTGGAGTACGTCTCCGGCGGGTCCGGGAACTTCAGGTCCAGCGCCTTGTTGATCAGCTGCCAGCGAGGGATGTCGTCCCAGTCCACCAGCGTGACCGCGGTGCCCTTGGCACCGGCGCGGCCGGTGCGGCCGATGCGGTGCAGGTAGGTCTTCTCGTCCTCGGGGGACTGGTAGTTGATGACGTGGGTCACACCCTCGACATCGATACCGCGCGCCGCGACGTCGGTGCAGACGAGCACGTCGACCTTGCCGTTGCGGAAGGCGCGCAGCGCCTGCTCGCGGGCGCCCTGGCCGAGGTCGCCGTGGACCGCGCCGGAAGCGAAGCCGCGCTTCTCCAGCTGCTCCGCGATGTCGGCGGCGGTGCGCTTGGTGCGGCAGAAGATCATCGCCAGTCCCCGGCCGTCGGCCTGGAGGATGCGCGAGACCATCTCGGGCTTGTCCATGTTGTGCGCCCGGTACACGAACTGGGTCGTGTTCTTGACCGTCGTGCCCTCGTCGTCGGGCGACGTGGCGTTGATGTGCGTGGGCTGCGACATGTAGCGGCGGGCGAGGCTGATCACGGCGCCGGGCATCGTCGCCGAGAAGAGCATGGTCTGGCGCTTCGCCGGCAGCATCGTGAGGATGCGCTCGACGTCGGGCAGGAAGCCCAGGTCCAGCATCTCGTCGGCCTCGTCGAGGACGAGGGCGCGGACGTGGGACAGGTCCAGCTTGCGCTGGCCCGCCAGGTCGAGCAGTCGGCCGGGGGTGCCGACGACCACGTCGACGCCCTTCTTCAGCGCCTCGACCTGGGGCTCGTACGCCCGGCCGCCGTAGATGGCCTGGACGCGGACGTTACGGACCTTGCCCGCGGTGAGGAGGTCGTTGGTGACCTGCTGGCAGAGCTCGCGCGTGGGTACGACGACGAGCGCCTGCGGCGCGTCGGTCAGCTTTTCGGGTGCCGCCCGGCCCGCCTCGACGTCGGCGGGGACGGTGACGATCTCCAGGAGCGGCAGGCCGAAGCCCAGCGTCTTGCCGGTGCCGGTCTTCGCCTGGCCGATGACGTCGCTGCCCGAGAGCGCGACGGGGAGGGTCATCTCCTGGATCGGGAAGGGGGAGGTGATGCCGACGGCTTCGAGGGCCTCGGCCGTCTCGGGGAGAATCCCGAGGTCGCGGAAGGTAGTCAGGGTGCTGCCTCTTCTGTGAGACGCGGACCGAGGCGAACGCTGGGGGTCGTACCGTGCCGGGGTTGGTCATCCGGCCCTGGGAGGGCGCGGGTGGCGCGGGACCACTGCCGTCGCTCGAGCGCTCGTGCCGCTGAGGGGGCCCCTCATCTGCGGTCGTACGGTGTGTACGACCCGCGTGGAGGGCTGTCGGGTCGGAGCCGATCGGGCCACCGACCGGGCATCCTCATTCAAGGGCGCGCCCCGAACATACGAAAATGCTCAGTAGGCGCATTACCACTGTACCCCGGATTCGCGCATGCGTGTTGGGCGAATTCATCGGAACGGTGTGATCTCGGTGATGGACCGGGCCCTTACCACCGACGCCGTGCGGGCTATTGTGCGCTCCATGGAGACGCCTGACAACGCCGCTCGCACGCCCGACGAAGCCCCCGCCCCCACCGGTACCGCCGCCGGAAGCTGGTCGACGGCATCGGTCGACCCGCAGTACCGAGCCGCCGTGGTGGATCTGCTGGGCGCCCTCGCGTACGGCGAACTGGCCGCTTTCGAGCGGCTCGCCGAGGACGCCAAACTCGCGCCCACCCTCGGGGACAAGGCGGAACTGGCGAAGATGGCCTCAGCGGAATTCCATCATTTCGAGCAGCTCACCGAGCGGCTCTCGGCCGTCGGGGAGAACCCCACCGGGGCCATGGAGCCTTTCGCCAAGGCGCTGGACGACTTCCACCGCCAGACCGCTCCCTCCGACTGGCTGGAGGGCCTGGTGAAGGCCTACGTCGGCGACTCGATCGCCAGCGACTTCTACCGTGAGGTCGCCATCCGGCTCGACGCGGACACCCGGGACCTGGTGCTCGCCGTCCTGGACGACACCGGCCACGGGAACTTCGCGGTGGCCAAGGTGCGCGCCGCGATCGAGGCCGACCCCCGCGTCGGCGGCCGGCTCGCCCTCTGGGCCCGGCGGCTGATGGGCGAGGCGCTCTCGCAGGCCCAGCGGGTGGTCGCCGACCGCGACGCCCTGTCGACGATGCTGGTGGGCGGCGTGGCGGACGGGTTCGACCTGGCCGAGGTCGGCCGGATGTTCTCCCGGATCACCGAGGCGCACACCAAGCGGATGGCCGCCCTGGGCCTCGCCGCTTGACGCCTGCCCCGCAGAACCCGCGGTCCGTCCCCGACGGAGCTACCGCGCGGCCGCCGAGCCGCTGATCCGGCTCCGGCCGCGCGGGCGCAGCAGCAGCGACAACGTCACCGCGCCGACGACCAGCGCGCCGGCGACCGTGGCCGTGGCGTGTCCGGAGTACAGCACACCGTCCGTCAGATACGCCCCGAACAGGGCTCCCAGGGCACCGGTGGGATAGACCGCACGGGCCGACGGCAGTCGGCCGGGCAGGACGTGGAGGGCGGCCCAGGCCAGGGCGAGCCCGACCACGACGGAGCCGAAGGATTCCCAGATCACGGAGCATCACCTCGCGGGGTTCGTCGGTAGGTCCCCGTCCGCGCGGAGCGACGGGGGAGGGCCGGTGGCCCTCGTCGGCGGGGTCCGGTGGATCGTGGACGGGGCACGGCGTCCGGCGCGGCACGCCCCGCCGTGGCCGTCCTTGATCCGTAGGACGCTGCCTACGCCGTCCTACCCGTGACCTACGTCACGCAACCCTTCCGGGGCGGGGGGGAAACCTTTCGGCGGAGCGCGCTGTTCCGCCGGGGGTGAGCGGGGGCGGCGTACGGAACGGCCCCGGGGCCCGCGGAGCCCGACGCCCCCGGACGGGCCCTCCGGCGGCCGACGCACCCCGGACGGGGCCCGGCGGAGTCCGACATCCCCCGCAGCACGACGGAACGGCCCGGCGGGATCTCCC
>NZ_JBHWZJ010000518.1:0-3949 GCF_042728415.1 Streptomyces sp. NPDC060198
CGGAACGGGTGTTCCGGGGCCTGTCCCGACCGCGCCACAGAACGCGGGAAACGCTCGGCACTCGCGCGGCGCCGGAGCCCGGCGACCCGCGGGGCCTCTACATGCCCGCGATCAGCTTCTCCACCCGGTCGTCCACCGAGCGGAACGGGTCCTTGCACAACACCGTGCGCTGCGCCTGGTCGTTGAGCTTGAGGTGGACCCAGTCGACGGTGAAGTCCCGCCGCTGCTCCTGCGCCCGCTTGATGAAGTCCCCGCGCAGCCGTGCCCGGGTGGTCTGCGGGGGCACGGACTTGCCCTCGAAGATCTTCAGGTCGTTGCAGATGCGGGTGGCCTGGCCCTTGCGCTCCAGGAGGTAGTACAGACCCCGGCGCCGGTGGATGTCGTGGTAGGCGAGGTCTATCTGAGCGACCCTCGGGTGCGACATGGTCATGTTGTGCTTGGCCCGGTACCGCTCGATGAGCTTGTACTTCATGACCCAGTCGATCTCGGTGGCGATCTTGTCGAGGTCCTCCGCCTCGATCGCGTCCAGGGTGCGGCCCCAGAGTTCGAGGACCTGGTCGGTCGTGCCGGTGCGGATGCCCCGGCGCTCGACGAAGTCGACCGCCTTGTCGTAGTACTCGCGCTGGATCTCGATGGCCGACGCCTCACGGCCGCTGGCCAGGCGCACCTTGCGCCGGCCGGTCGTGTCGTGGCTGACCTCGCGGATCGCCCGGATCGGGTTCTCCAGCGTCAGGTCGCGCATCACCGTGCCCGCCTCGATCATGCGGAGCACGAGGTCGGTGGCGCCGACCTTGAGCAGCATCGTCGTCTCGGACATGTTCGAGTCACCGACGATGACGTGCAGGCGGCGGTAGCGCTCGGCGTCGGCGTGCGGTTCGTCGCGGGTGTTGATGATCGGCCGGGAGCGCGTGGTGGCGGAGCTGACGCCCTCCCAGATGTGTTCGGCACGCTGACTCACGCAGTAGACCGCTCCGCGCGGGGTCTGCAGGACCTTGCCCGCGCCGCAGATCAGCTGCCTCGTGACGAGGAACGGAATGAGGATGTCCGCGAGACGGGAGAATTCCCCGTGCCGGGCCACGAGGTAGTTCTCGTGGCAGCCGTAGGAGTTGCCCGCTGAGTCGGTGTTGTTCTTGAAGAGATAGACGTCGCCCGCGATTCCTTCCTCGTGCAGGCGGCGTTCGGCGTCGACGAGCAGACCTTCCAGAATGCGTTCGCCTGCCTTGTCGTGGGTGACGAGCTCAGTGAGGTTGTCGCATTCGGGAGTTGCGTATTCCGGATGCGAACCCACGTCGAGGTAGAGGCGGGCGCCGTTCCGCAGAAAGACATTGCTGCTGCGGCCCCATGACACGACACGGCGGAAGAGGTAGCGCGCCACTTCGTCAGGTGACAGTCGGCGCTGTCCCCTGAACGTGCACGTGACGCCGTACTCGTTCTCCAGCCCGAAAATGCGGCGGTCCATGACTGAACATTACGCCTTACGGCGTGAGCTGAAACCGGGTTCGACAGCTCCGTTTCGATCATTTTCCGATCCGGCCGCGACGACACGCTCACGTGCCGGAACTGCGAGGACCTTTCCGGTGGCGAGCAGAACCACCAGCGCGGCCACCCCGCCGGCTCCGGCGACGGCGAAACTCCAGGCCGTGCCGCCCAGCTCGACGGCGGGCCCCGCCACGGCCGTACCGGCCGCCGCGCCCACACCGATGGTGGTCACGAGCCAGGAGAAGGCCTCGGTCACGGTGCCCCGGGGCGCATGCCGGTCGACCACGATGAACGAGCAGGCGATGGACGGCGCGAGGAACACTCCGGCGAGGGCGGCGAGGGCCGTCATCGCGACCACACCGGGCGTCAGCGCGAGCGGCAGATAGCAGAGGGCGAGCAGGGCGACGAGGCCGCGGAGCCGACGCTCGGGCGCACCGGCCCACTGCCGGGCCCCGTACACCGCGCCGCCGATCAGCGCGCCGAGCCCGAGCGCCGCCATCAGCCAGCCGTACACGGACTCGCGGCCCTGGTCGTCGGCGTAGGCGACGCCCGCAACGGTGATCGAGCCGAGCGCGATCCCGACGAAGAAGAGCGAGCCGAGGAGCGCGAGAAGCCCCGGCGAGCGCAGGGCGCCGAGCCAGTGCGCCTCGCGGGGCGCGGACCGCCAGGTACGGGAAGGTTCACAGAGGATCACCGAGAGCGCCCCGAGGACCCCGGCGGCGTTGACGACGAGCAGGGCCACGGCGGGCGACCAGAGGGACACCAGCAGGGTCACCAGCAGCGGCCCCGCGGTGAACATGACCTCCTGGGCGACCGCGTCCAGGGCGTAGGCGCGGTGCACCCGCTCCTCCCGACTCCCGAGGACGGACGGCCAGAGGGCGCGCAGCCCGCCCTCCAGGGGCGGGGTGGCCACGCCGGCGACGATGACCGCCGCGTAGGCGAGCGGCAACGGGTCCAGGCCCGCCAGGGCCAGCAGCACCATGCCGAGGGCGGAGACGACCGCTGCGGGGAACTGCACGCGCGGCTGGCCGTACAGGTCCACCGCCCGGCCGAGGAGCGGCTGCCCGACGGCCGTGGCGAGGCCGTACGCGGCGGCGAGCCCGCCGGCCAGCGAGTAACTGCCGCCCTCGGCCCGGGTGAAGAGCACGATCGCGATCGGGGCGATGCCGTTCGGCAGCCGGCCCACCAGGGTGCCGGTGAGCAGCCGGGCCGCGTGCCGCTCCCGGAGGATGTCCAGATATCCCGCGGCCATTCCCGCCCCTCTCCCCCGGAGACGGGCCCGCGCCCGCCCGAGGTTTTACGTATAACGTCGAGGCTCATACGTACCATGTGCGCAGTCCGCGGGTCCACCGCGCGGCACCGGCCGTCTGGCCGGAACCGATCGACCGGCACCGCCACCACCCGCACGGAGGCACCAGTGAGCAGCCCGTCCCAGCCGGCCCCGGCCCGCCCCACCAGCCGGGACGTGGCGCGGGTCGCGGGGGTGTCGCAGGCGACGGTCTCCCTGGTGCTGGGCGGCAAGTGGACGGGCAGGGTGTCGGAGGCCACCGCCGAGCGGGTCCGAGCGGGCGCGCGCGAACTCGGCTACCGGCCCAACCTCGCGGCGCGCAGCCTGCGCCTGGGGAAGACCCGCACCGCGTTGCTGGTGGTGCCCGCGCTCACCCACGAGTTCTTCGCCCGCGTCTACACGGGTGCCGCCTCGGTCGCCGCCGACCACGACTTCGGGGTGGTGCTCTACCCGTCGCCCGACGGCACCGGCCCGGCGAAGGACCCCTTCGCCAGCGCCCGCGCGGCGCTGGACGGGGTGATCGCCTCGTCCATGGCGACAGAGGCCCTCGGGGCACTGGGCGGCACGGAGCTGCCCCTGGTGATGCTGGACAGCGACCCGTCCGGCGCGGGCGCCGCGGCCCGGGTGAACCTCGACATCGCGGACGGGATGCGCCAGGTGGCGGAGCATCTGCTCACCCTCGGCCACCGCCGCTTCACGCACGTGGCGGCCGCGGTCGACTCGTGGACGTTCGCGGTGCGCGCCCGCGCCCTGCGCGAGGCGCTGGCGGCGGTGCCCGGCACGTCGCTGCGCACGGTCACCTCACCACTGGAGGTCTCCGGGGGGCTGCGGGCGGCCGAGGCGGCGCTGACCGCACCGGGTCCCCGGCCGACCGCACTGGTCTGCGACGGGGACGTCCTGGCGGCCGGCGCCTGCAAGGCGGCTCGGCGCCTCGGCCTGCGGGTGCCCGACGACCTGTCCGTCTCGGGCTTCGACGACTTGGCGCTCGCCACCGCGGTGGAGCCCGAGCTGACCACGGTGGCGCTCCCCGCCGAGCTGGTCGGCGAGCGGGGCATGACGGCCCTGCTCGCGGTGCTGGAGGGCCGCCCCGCCCGCACCGGCAGCCTGCCGGTGGAGCTGGTCGTACGCGGCTCCACCGCCCCGCCACCGGCTGACCGCTGACGGCCCGTACGACCCTGCCCC
>NZ_JBHWZJ010000519.1:0-3949 GCF_042728415.1 Streptomyces sp. NPDC060198
GAACAACTCCAACAAACCCTCACCGGACACCCCGGCCACCGGACCCGCACCCAGCGCTGCCAACTCACCCCGCTCGTCGGCCGTCAGCAGATCGATACGGCCGACAGCCTCGTCCGGATCACACTCCGCGACGGCGTCGAGCAGGGCGAGCAGCCGCTGCTGGTGCGCGGCGAGGTCGTCGTCGCCGTACGCTTCCGGAGCTCCGTGCAGCCGGAGGAGCGGGGGGTTGCCGTCCCGGTAGTCGAACACCCAGAGGGCCAGGTCGGTGGTCGACCCCGACACGAAGTGGTGGACCGAAGCGGGGTGTCCGGCGAAGCTCGGCCTGGCGTTGAAGGCCATGATGTTGACGATCAACGGGAACGCCGTGCCGATGCCGCCGGGTGCGCCGAGGTCGCGCAGCAGGTCCTCGCTGCGGTACCGCTCGTGCGCGAGTGCCGACTCGACCTCCCGGGCCACCTGGGCGACGAGTTCGCCCCAGGACATGTCTGGGCGCACGGTCAGCCGCAGGGGCACCACGTTGGACATGGTGCCGGGCACGGTCATCAGGCTGGGACCGGAGCCCCGGCGGGCGGTGACGGGAAGGGCGAGCACCACGTCCTGGGCGCCGCTCAGCCGGTGGGCGTAGAGCGCCGTCGCCGCGATCACCAGACGGGACCACCGGACACCGGCCCGGTCGGCCGAGGCACGCAGCGCCTCAGGACTGCGCAGCTCCCGCTCCTCGGCCAGGCGCAGGGCTTGGTGCGGGTCGGTCGCGGAGGTGGTGGTGAGCCGTGTCGGGGCGGGCAGATCCGCGAAGCGCCCGGTCCAGTAGGAGCGGTCGGAGGTGAAGTCGGCGGAGACGCGGTAGGCGGCGTCGCTGTCGACCAGATCGCGGAGGGGGCCGAACGGGCAGGGCGCCACCTCGTCGCCCTCGGCCAAGGCCGAGTACACCTCGCCGACCCGCTGCCGGACCATGGAGCTGCTGATCGCGTCCAGCACCAGGTGGTGGTAGTTCAGGTACCAGAGGAACTCGGTCGGCGACAGCCGGACCAGCGCGTGGCCGAACAGCGGGTCGCGGGCGAGGTTTAACGGGCGGGCCAGGTCCTGCTCCATCCATCGCATGGCTGCCGCCCGGGGATCGGGCTCCCCGCCGAAGTCGAGGTGTGCGGGCTCCCAGTCCCAGGTCTCGCGGAGGATCTGGCGCGGGCCCTCACCGTCGTCGACGAAGGTCACGTGCAGGGCGTCGACCTCGTCCACGACCCGGCGCAGCGCGGTTTCGAAGAGCACAGGATCGACCGGCCCCTGGATCTCCAGGCACTCACCGACGCGGTAGCCGGGGATCGGCGTCCGGGAGCCCTGCTCGGCAAGCCAGATCTCCCGCTGGGCAGCGGTCAGGGAAAGGACGTCGCCGTCACGACGGGACATGGGGGTACCTCCAGAAGTATGGGTGGGCATGCGCGCAGGGCGTGCCGACCGGGCCGGCCGCGGTGTGTGTCACGCGGTCGGCGGGGGCGGCCCGTGTCTGCGGTCAGGCGGCGATTTCGCCGGCCTGGAGCTGCCAGAGGGATGTGTAGAGCCCGTGCTGGGCGAGGAGTTCGTCGTGGGTGCCTTGCTCGGCGACGATGCCTCGCTTGTCCATGACGTAGATCCGGTCGGCGTGGCGGACCGTGGAGAGGCGGTGGGCGATCACGATCATCGTCCGGTCCGCCGCGAAGCCGCGCAGCGTGCGCTGGATGGCGGCCTCGGTCTCGTTGTCCACGGCGGAGGTGGCCTCGTCGAGGATGACGACCGGTGGGTCCTTGAGGATCGCGCGCGCCAGGGCGATCCGCTGCCGCTGGCCGCCGGAGAGCGTGGCGCCGCGTTCACCGATCAGCGTGTCGTAACCGTCGGGCAGGGTGGCGACGAAAGTGTGCGCCTCGGCCATGGCGGCGGCCCTGAGCACGTCCTCGTGCGAGGCTCCGAAGGTGCCGTAGCGGATGTTGTCGGCGATGCTTCCGTCGAAGAGGAACGGGTCCTGCGCGACGAAGCCGATGACGTGGCGGAGGTCGTGCCGCCGCAGGTCGCGGACGTCCATGCCGTCGAGCAGTACCCGGCCGCGTTCCGCGTCCTGGTAGCGCATCAGAAGTTTGGCGATCGTCGTCTTGCCGGAGCCGGTGGCGCCCACCAGGGCGGTCACCTGTCCGGCCGGGATGGTCAGCGAGAGATCCTCCAGCGTCGCCGGGCGGCCGGGGTAGGCGAAGGTGACCTTGTCGAGGACGATCTCGCCCCGCACCTCGGCGGGTTCGAGCGTCCCCTCGCCGCTGTCGGTCTCGACGGGCAGGGCGCGCAGACGCCGGACCCGGTCGTAGGAGGCAAGGGTGCGCTGGTACTGGTCGGTGATGCCGCCGAGCCGGCTCATCCGCATCAGCAGCATCTGGGGCAGCCCGATCAGCGGGCTGAACACCTCGAAGCGCAGGGTGCCGTTGAGTACCGAACGACCGCCGATCAGCAGCGTGCCGGCCATGGACGCGGTGGTGCAGGCCCGGACGGTCTCGGCGTGGCGGATCGTGCTCCGGTCGGCCTGCCGGCTGCTCTCCTGGACCGACTCGCTGAGCTCGTCGACGCGTGCCGCCTCGTAGTCCTCGGTGCAGAAACTCTTGACCGTCGCACCGGCTTCGAGTGAGTTGATCACCTGACTGCCGAGCCTGGCCCGGTGCTCGCCGGTGGCGGCGTAGGTGGCCGCGGCCTTGTTCTGGTGGTGCAGGGAGAGCCAGGCGATGACCGGGATCGGCAGGAACGCGATCCAGGCGATCTGCGGTGCCAGCAGGAGGAACGCCGGCACCAGGACGGCGAGACTGGTGCCGAGTTGCAGCACGTCGTTGGCCGGGCCGGCGAAGAAGGCGCCCAACTGGCCGACGTCGTTGGTGAGGGTGCCGGTCACCCGGCTGGTCCGCTCGCCTTCCAAGTGGGCCAGTTCGAGATGCTGGACGTGCCGGTAGGCGCGGCTCCGCCAGTCGTGCTCGATGTCCTGGCCGAGCCGGCGCCATTGCAGGTTCGAGGCGTAGGAGAGGCCGGCCACCGCGGCACAGGCGGCGGCCACCAGCCCTGCCAGCCCGAGGAGTTGGGCGGACGCGGTGGTCAGGCCGAGGCTGACCAGCGGAGCCGCCTCGCCCTTGATGAGGACGAGTCCGGTCCATCCGAGGAAGGTGCCGAGCGCCATCTCCGCGGCCTGGCAGGCGACGGACAGGGCGGCGGCCCGGCAGAGGCGGCGGCGGTGCGGTCCGACGATCTCCAGCAGGGGGTGGCGTTCGGCACCCCCTGCCGCGTGCCGCGACGCCTCGACCGTCTGGCGCCAGGCTTTCCGGAGGACGATCGCGGTCGCCGCGGCGACCCCGCCCGCGGCCACCAGCTGCTTGCTCCTCGCCGACCCCTTGACCAGCGCTGTCCCGGCCACGATCCCGCCGCCGACGGCGAGCACCGGGCGCACGACCGGGCCGAGGTCCGCGCGCGGGACCGGAACGACGGCGGAGTCCGGTGCCGGACGTCCCGCTCCGGTCGCGTTCAGGGCGACCCTGGTGACGGCGCCGCGGACGATCCGGCCGACGTCCGCGGCGCGCAGCCGCGCGTCGTGCCGGACGAGCACTCCGCCGGTGACCGAGCTGGCCCGGGCCTCGGTGATCCCGGGGACGCGGCGCAGCACGGCGGCGAGGATCTCGGCCGTCCGGGGCCGCCCGAGCACCAGCTCGACGTCCCAGCGCTGGCGGCCCGGGACGACCGAGCGCGGGCTCGCACCCGATTCCACGGAGCGGAGTCCGGCTGCGGCACCCAGTAGCGATGGCATGTGTACGATCACCTGTTTGCGGAGGTCGCGGGAGACCGTCATGGACACGACGGAATGCGGCGACGGAGCGGGAAGGTCTGACGTGGACGGGAGTGTCTGAACAGCGGATCTCTGCGGTCGGACGTCCTGCGAAGGGCCGCCGCCCGGGCA
>NZ_JBHWZJ010000520.1:0-3929 GCF_042728415.1 Streptomyces sp. NPDC060198
CAATAAAGGGGCCGGAATCAGGCTCCGTTGAGGAGTAACTCCATGAACTCGCCTAGCCCACTTTTGATCGCGCCCGCTGTCCTGTGGACAGCCACGGCCGGCTGGTGTGTCATCCGGTCGCTCGTGCAGTCCACGCGAGGGCGGGGCACGTCCAGCACTGCCGCGACCAAGTGGAATCCGTTCACTACCCCGTTCACCAGCTCTCTGGCCGCAGCCGTACTCGCATACGCAGGGGCAGCAATACTCGCAGGCCACGTTTCAATTCAGGCTGCGGCGTTCGCCTCCCTGTGGCCCGCCATGGCCGCCACGGCACTCCGCTACCAGACCCGCTCAAGCCGCCGCTCTTGGCCGAACTGGGTGGTTTACGTCTATGCCGCGCTGGGGGGCTTGCTCTATGGGCTTCTACCGCTGTAGGTGAGGTATGTCTTGATCGGTGGCCCCGGTTGGATGCTCGCGCCCAACTCGGCTTCCATGTGAACGATCTTGATACCCCTCGGATTCCCGGAGCCGTCCGCCGAGCTGAGCGACGCACTGCTCCCGAGTCAACAGTGTGTCGGACCACTGCCCGGTCGCCAGGGATGCCTCAGTGAACTTCACTGCGGTATCCGGTTCTCCGGAGAGCAGAGCAGGGAGGGCGCGCAACTGAAGAAAAGCTGCGCAGATTTCGTTGGAATTTGGCTCGTCCGCTGAGCCGCTGGTTACGGTGCCGTTCGCGGCAGGCATGTCTGCCCATGCCCTTTCACCCCGGCTGATCACCTGCTGGGCGCCGTCGTAATCTTCATGGAGAAGCAAAAGGAACCCAGCCACCCACACAGCGTGGCACCGGAGGGCGGTGGTCTCGGGGGAGGGCGGTCGAGGGTGCCGTTCGAGAATATTCCGCAGCCACCCGGCGCCCTCGCCCACATTGGCCGAGGTCAGACAGTGCAGCCAGAAGCCGAGACACGCGTGCAGCAAGAGCTCCGCGGGTTCACCGGGCGGAGGAGGAGAAGTGACGACCTGCCGCAAGTTTGCGTGTTCCACTCGCAGCCGGCGCAGCCAAGACGCCTGTGCGGACGAGCCGTACGAGAGCCCCGCCCGCGCAGAGAGCCGGAGATACCAGGCCCGGTGCCGGCGCAGAACCTGGGACGCCCGTCCGCTTTCCATGAGGCGCTCGTGTCCGTAGGAGCGAACTGCGGCCGCATCACGGGACGGATCGACGGCCGTCCCTGGCGGGAGCGGCCGCTCACCGTATCCGAACTCCCTGCCCTCGTCCGGGTCGTGACTGCGGCATGCTTCGTCACCGTGTCGCACTTGTCTGGTATGCGTCCTGGTGAGGTGGTCAATCTGCGTCGCGGCTGCCGAGCGGACGACGTCGAGTCCGGAGAACTGCTGTTGCTCGGGCACCGGGGCAAGGGGTACGGGCGGAACGCGGCGGCCGCCGGCCCGTCCCTGGACCGTCGTCAACCCGGTGCACCAGGCCATCGCCCTGTTGGAGTCGCTGCACGAGGCGGACCTGCTGTTCCCCGCCAGGCTGCCGGGCAGTAGCGGGCGCAAGAGCCGCGCGGGCGCGTGGACCTGGGACACCAAGAAGACCAACACGGAGCTGAAGCGGTTGCAGGCCTGGGTGAACTCCACCTTCACGTCCGTCAGCGGCACCGCTGCGATACCGCCCGATCCGGTCAAGCATCTGCACGGCTCCCGGTTCCGCCGCACGCTCGCGTACTTCATCGTGCGCCGCCTCCGCGGCCTGATCGCCGCCGCATTGCAGTACGGCCACCTCAAGACGAAAGTGACCTTGAACTACGCCGCGAACGACGGCGACTCGTGGCTCGACGACGTCGCGGTGGAACGCCTCGAGATGGTCCTGGAACCGTCCGAGGACGACTGGACCCGCCTGGAGGAAGAGCACGTCAGCGGCCCGGCCGCCGCTGAGTACCGCCGCCGCACCGCCGGCGCCGCGGCATTCCTGGGCCACACCGTGCGGGCCCAGGCCGGTGTGAGCCGCCTCCTGGCGCAGACGGACACCGACATCCACCACGCCGACGCCATGACCTGCGTGCATCGTGCGGAAACCGCGGCATGCCGCAAGGAGAAAATCCTCCTCGGGCTGCCCGCCGACGACGGACCCGATGCATCACTCTGCCGCAGCACCTGCGTCAACCTCGCCTACACCGACCGGGACATCGCCGAACACCGCACGCGCCCGACCGTCCTGATGGCGGAAGCACGCGATCCGATGACCACGCGCCCGCGCCGGGACCGCGCCGCCGCGCAGGCCGGCAACATCCTCGCGGTCATCGAACCACACGAGACGTCGCGGCCAGCATCCGCACACACGAACGGCGGTCAGGCGGCATGACCCGCAGGAACCGAGACCGGGACGCGGAGCGCGAGGCGGTACAAGCCGCCGCGACACGTCTCCTGGCCGGCACACCCTTTCGCTCGACGGTCGGCAAACTTACCGGCACCGAGCTGATCGCCGAGTGCGGGCTACGGCGCGACATCGTCTACGGCGACCACAAGGACCTCGTGGACGAGTTCAAGGCGCGGGCCACGGAACTTCACCCCGCAGGCCGCCCAGCACAGGGTGGACGAAAATGCCGCGTTGAGGGACGCCCTGGCGAAGACCAGGAACGAACTCGCCTCAGAACGCGAGCGGGTCCGCGCCCTCGTGCGTGCCACAGCCGAACTGTCACTCGAACTCGACCAAGCGCGCGAGGAACTCACGACAGCCCGGCAGATCACACGGCCACCCGGACCGCGAGGCGCCGGGATCACCTAAACGTTGGCAGGGGCGGCACACGTCGCCGGGCACGACCCTCTGGGCTTGCTCGTTGCCGCGAGCACGAGGACATGTCGGCGAGAACAGAGTCGGCTGGCCGCCTTCGGCCTGCGTCGCCGTCGGAGGCGCGATGCCGGGCGTCGGTCTGGTCACGGCCGGGCGGGCCCTACTGGGCGGTCGGCTCCTGCGGGCGATGTTCCGGGTGCCTCCACCCGAAGGACGCACCGACGACCAGGGCCGCCGCGTTGAACCGCCCGTAGCGTCGCGGGCAGAAGAGAACGCATCCTTGCAGTCCCCGGGCCCGTGGAACCCGGAGCAGCCGCAGCCTCACCGCGACCGCCCATCCCACCTCCGCGGGGTAAATCACGGGTGGATCGCCGCATCGATTGGCGACCGGACCCCGCTGACGAATCGCGGTCAGCTCTCCGGCTCCATCATCTTGAGTCCTCATCCCAGGTTGGCGAGTCGGCTACGCGCCCGAGGTCAGAGCCGGTCAGCTCGTACGGCTCGCCAAGAGGGTACGAAACAGCCCCCTTTTGTGCCATCGCGCGAATGGTGAAGCGTTCGCCAGGAAAGAGCGCAAGGAGTGCCACCTGCGAAACGAGTGACTTATGGGTGAGACTGCATTCAGGGTCAGCTCCCGGTGAAGCGTCCTTGATTTCCAGATGACTGACTTCCCTATCCACGAGCAATTCAAAGAAGCGCAGCAGTTCATATCCTTCGTCGGCCTGAGGGCGGCCGGTGAACAGCTCCGTCTCGGATTCACCGAACAGCACCAGGGGTCTACCGCTCAGAATTCTTGCGATTTCCCGGGTGTTGGTCGGCTCGATTCCCATGGCGCCCCCGGAAAGGTGCTCTGCTGCTGCCCAAGACCCATCGTCCAGTCGGGTCGAGAAGTAGAGTTCTTCTGCGAATCGGGCGTCTTTGCGCCGGTGAAAGAGGAGGACGGAGCCGAGGTTGCCGCGTATGCACATGTCAGCGACAGCAGCCTCGGTCGTGCTGTCGAGGCGGGTGGGCACGGCGTGTGAAGTGGAAGCGCCCGGCGTGTGCCCGGCCGTCAGAGCTGCGTGGGCGAGTTCTGCCAGATTCTTAGGCATCCTGGTCCTTGCGCGAATGTGGTTGTTTCTTGGGAGCGACCCGAGCCGGGGTGGCCCACCCGTGTGGGGGT
>NZ_JBHWZJ010000521.1:0-3868 GCF_042728415.1 Streptomyces sp. NPDC060198
GGCCATCGGCCGGGCGCCCCTCGCGCGTCGTGTCTCCCGTGACCCTGATCCCGGTGCGACTCAGATCTTGGTGCGGGAGGTGTTGTAGAGCTTCGCCGCGAGCGCAGCCGCGTCCTCCTGGCTCATCGGCTTGTTGGTCATGGCGCCACCGATGTCGAAACCGATCACCACGCCCACGGTGCTGTAGTCGGCCCAGACGCAGACCGGCATGGTCATCTCCTTGGGGCCCTTCTCGGCGGAGCCGTCGGCCTCGGAGTTGACGATCTTGGCGTCCTGGCACTTCATCAGGGCGCCCTCGAACCCGGCCGGCTCGACCTTCTTGGGGCTCCCCACCAGCGATCCTTCGGAGTTCTCGCTGGACGCCGCCTCCTTCGCGGCACTCGCGAAGGACGCCTCGATGGTCTTCGCCGGGTCCGCGATCTCGCCCCAGCTGCCCTCGAAGAGCAGCATCTTCGTGGTGAGCGGGTTCGTCTCCAGGTCGCCGCTCACGTACTGGGTGGAGATCTTGCTGGGGTTCTTGATCCCCATCGCCTCGGCGTCGGTCTTGTCCTTGCCGGTCATCGCCTTGCCCGGCTCGTCCTCCGAGGTGTCCCGCTTGTACGACTCCACCGAGTCGACCGGCGTGATCTTGTACCCCTTGGTGGAGTCGGCCACGTCACTGCTGCCACCGCCGGAGGTCAGCAGGTACGCCCCGCCCGCGACGACCGCCAGCGCCACGACGACGGCCGTCACGATCAGGCCGGTCCGCTTCTTCTTCGGCTGCTCGAACGGAGGCACGCCCGGCTGACCCGGGTAGGCCGGCTGGCCGCCGTACGGGGGAGTGGGCGGCTGCTGCCCGTACGGTCCCGGCTGCTGGCCGTACGGACCGGGCTGCTGGCCCTGCGGGTAGCCGTAGCCCTGCGCGGGCGGGGCCGGGGGCTGCTGCGGGGGGACGCCCTGGGGGGCCTGCTGCGGGTAGCCGTAGCCGGGCTGACCGCCCTGCGGCGGCTGGCCGTACGGGTTCGGCTGCTGGCCGTACGGACCGGGCTGCTGGCCGTAGGGTCCGGGCTGGCCCTGCGGCTGCTGGCCGCCGTACGGACCCGGCTGGTTGTCGCTCATGACGCTGTCCCCTCCAGAATGCTTATGCGTTCCGAACATCCTCGCGGAAGCCGCCCCCGTGTGGGACACCGGAGAGCACACCGTTACTGAACAAACCGGTTTCGGAGCAGGACTGTGACGGCCCTAAACTGTCTCCCGTGACCGAGAACTCATCGCATGCGCCAGCCAGCAACCCCGAACTGCCGACCCAGTACGCGCCGGCCGAGGTAGAGGGGGAGCTGTACGAGCGCTGGGTGGAGCGCGGTTACTTCACGGCGGACGCCACGAGCGACAAGCCCCCGTACACCATCGTCATCCCGCCGCCGAACGTCACGGGCTCCCTGCACCTCGGCCACGCCTTCCAGCACACGCTGATGGACGCCCTGACCCGCCGTAAGCGGATGCA
Source organism: Streptomyces sp. NPDC060198 (assembly GCF_042728415.1). Classification (NCBI taxonomy): domain Bacteria; kingdom Bacillati; phylum Actinomycetota; class Actinomycetes; order Kitasatosporales; family Streptomycetaceae; genus Streptomyces; species Streptomyces sp. NPDC060198. Next base: position 1,484 of record NZ_JBHWZJ010000521.1, read on the forward strand.
GGGCTTCGAGGCCCTGTGGCTGCCGGGCATGGACCACGCGGGCATCGCCACCCAGAACAAGGTCGAGCAGCAGCTCGGCGAGGAGGGCAAGTCCCGCCACGACCTGGGGCGCGAGGAGTTCGTCGAGCGCGTCTGGCAGTGGAAGGAAGAGTACGGCGGCAAGATCCTCGGCCAGATGCGCCGGCTCGGCGACGGCGTCGACTGGTCCCGTGAGCGCTTCACCATGGACGAGGGCCTCTCGGCCGCCGTCCAGACCGTCTTCAAGAAGATGTACGACGACGAGCTGATCTACCGCGCCGAGCGCATCATCAACTGGTGCCCGCGCTGTCTGACGGCCATCTCGGACATCGAGGTCGACTACCAGGACGACGACGGCGAGCTCGTCTCCCTCCAGTACGGCGAGGGCGAGGAGACGCTGGTCGTCGCCACCACCCGCGCCGAGACGATGCTGGGCGACACCGCGGTCGCCGTCCACCCGGACGACGAGCGCTACACGCACCTCGTCGGCAAGCGGATCAAGCTCCCTCTCACCGACCGCACGATCCCCGTCGTCGCCGACACGCACGTCGACCCGGAGTTCGGCACGGGCGCCGTCAAGGTGACCCCGGCGCACGACCCGAACGACTTCGCGATCGGCCAGCGCCACGGCCTGGAGTCGCTGACCGTCATGGACGAGCGGGGCGTCATCACCGTCCCCGGTCCGTTCGAGGGCCTCGACCGCTTCGAGGCCCGGTCCGCCATCGTCGGCGCGCTGCGCGAGCAGGGCCGCATCGTGGCCGAGAAGCGTCCGTACGTCCACTCCGTCGGACACTGCTCCCGCTGCCGGACGACGGTCGAGCCCCGGCTCTCCCTCCAGTGGTGGGTCAAGGTCGAGACCCTCGCCAAGGACGCCGGTGACGCGGTCCGTGACGGCCGGGTCGCGATCCACCCCAAGGACATGGAGAAGCGGTACTTCGACTGGGTCGACAACCTCCGCGACTGGTGCATCTCGCGCCAGCTCTGGTGGGGCCACCGCATCCCCGTCTGGTACGGCCCCGAGGGCCAGGTCGTCTGCGTCGGCCCCGACGAGCAGCCGCCCACGGGCGAGGGCTGGACCCAGGACACCGATGTCCTGGACACCTGGTTCTCCTCCGGCCTGTGGCCGTTCTCCACGCTGGGCTGGCCCGAGAAGACGCCGGACCTCAAGAAGTTCTATCCGACCGACGTCCTCGTCACCGGCCACGACATCATCTTCTTCTGGGTCGCCCGGATGATGATGTTCGGCCTGTACGTCATGGACGGGGAGGTCCCGTTCAAGACGATCGCCCTCACCGGCCTCGTCCGCGACGAGCGCGGCAAGAAGATGTCGAAGTCCTTCGGCAACGTCGTCGACCCGCTCGACTGGATGGACACGTACGGCTCCGACGCCGTCCGCTTCACCCTCGCCAGGGGCGCCAACCCGGGCACCGACGTCCCGATCGGCGAGGACTGGGTCCAGGCGTCCCGGAACTTCGCCAACAAGATCTGGAACGCCACCCGCTTCGCGATGATGAACGGCGCGACCGTGGAGGGAGACCTCCCGCCGGTCGAGCAGCTCTCGGCCACCGACCGCTGGATCCTGTCGCGCCTGAACAAGACGGTCTCCGCCGCCGACGCGTTCTACGACGACTTCCAGTTCGCCAAGCTCAGCGACGCCCTCTACCACTTCGCGTGGGACGAGGTCTTCGACTGGTACGTCGAGCTGTCGAAGACCACGTTCTTCGCGGGCGGCGAGCAGGCCAAGGTCTCCGGCCGGGTCCTCGGCGAGGTCCTCGACGTGACGCTGCGGCTGCTCCACCCGATCGTGCCGTTCGTCACCGAGACGCTCTGGACCACCCTCACCGGCGGCGAGTCCGTCGTCGTCGCCGACTGGCCGAAGGACTCCGGCTTCCGCGACGAGGCGGCCGAGGCCGAGATCGAGCTGGTCCAGCAGGTCGTCACCGAGGTCCGCCGCTTCAAGGGCGACCAGGGTCTCAAGGCCGGCCAGAAGGTCCCGGCCCGGCTGACCCTGACCGGCACGGCGCTCGCCCCGCACGAGGCGGCCATCCGCCAGCTGCTCCGCCTCCAGCCGGCCGAGGAGGGTTTCCACGCCACCGCCACCCTGCCGGTGGCCGGTGCGCAGGTCGCCCTCGACCTGTCCGGGACCATCGACGTCGAGGCCGAGCGCAAGCGCCTCACGAAGGACCTGGGCGCCGCCGAGAAGGAGAAGGCCCAGGCCGAAGGCAAGCTCGGCAACGAGGCCTTCCTCGCCAAGGCACCGGACAACGTGGTCGAGAAGATCCACGCCCGGCTCGCCAAGGCGAACGCCGACATCGAGCGGATCACCGCCCAGCTGGCGAACCTGCCGCAGGGCTGACGTCTCGGGGC
>NZ_JBHWZJ010000522.1:0-3843 GCF_042728415.1 Streptomyces sp. NPDC060198
GACCTGGGGCCGGGGCCGTGCGGCGGGCTCCTTGCCGAGGTCTGGTGGCCGCACACGGCTCTGTGTGCGGCCGGGCCCGCCACGGACGGGGCTTACGGGGTCGTACGCTCCGGGGCGCGTTTCGTCAGTACCGCCGGACAGGCAGGTCTGACGGAACACGCTTCAGCTTCCTTCGCGCCAGGCCCGCCACAGGCGCGCGTACCGGCCGTCCAGGGCGACCAGTTCCTGGTGGGTGCCCTGCTCGACCACACGCCCGGCGTCCAGCACGGCGATCCGGTCCGCCGCCATCGCCTGGGTGAGCCGGTGAGCCACGAACAGGGTGGTCCGGCCCGCGCACGCGGCCAGTACGGCGCGCTCCAGCTCGGCAGCGCCTTCGCTGCCTGCCTCGGCGGTCGATTCGTCGAGCACCACCACGGGGGCGCGGCCCAGCATCAGCCGCGCCAGGGCGATCTGGGCGACCTTGGTGCCGTCCAGTCGTTCGCCGCCCTCCCCGACCGGCGTGTACAGCCCGTCCGGCAGCTCGTCGAGCCACTCCCCCGCGCCGACCGTCCGCAGCGCGTCCGTCAGTTCGGCGTCGGTGGCCGACGGCGCGGCGAGGCGCAGGTCGTCGGCGAGCGGACCGGAGAAGACGTGCGTCTCCTGCGTCAGGATGCTCACCAGGGCCCGGGCCCCGGCCTCGTCCAGGTCGGCGAGGTCCGTCGGCCCGATCGTCACGGACCCGGACTGCGGGGTGCCGATGCCGGCGATCAGCGCGGCCAGCGTCGACTTCCCCGCGCCCGTCGCTCCTACGAGGGCGAGCGAGCCGCCGGCCGGGATCGTCAGCGACACGTCGCGCAGGACCGGCTCCTCGGTGTCGGGGTAGCGGTAGGTCAGCCCCTCCACCGCGACGGCGTGCGGGACGGCCCGGGCCGGGGCTACCGCGGTGTCGCCGACCAGCCGGTCTTCCGCCTTCTCTCCCAGCACCCCGACCAGCCGGGTCAGGCTGGCGCCCGATTTCTGCGCCTCGTCGAAGGTGAACATGATGGAACCGAGCGGGGTGAAGAGCCGGTGGAACATCAGCGGGGCGGACGCCACCTCTCCGAGGCTCGCGGCGTCGTTCTCCAGCAGGGCGTACCCGACCAGGAGGATCAGGACCAGGCCGATGAACTCGGCGCGGTTCTCCCTGCCGACGAACCGGCCGAAGAACCGGAAGACCTCGACGCCGAGTTCGCGTACCCGCCAGGACTCGCCGGTGACCTTCTCGCGTACCGCGCCCTCCAGGCGGTAGGCCCGGACGGTGTCGATCCCGTCGAGGCCGCTGATCAGGGCTTGGGCGCGGTCCGCCTGGGCGGCCCGCTGCTTCTGGTAGAGCGGCGCGGAGCGGGGGAGGTACCAGCGCAGCGCGAACGCGTAGGCGGGCAGCGCGCCGGCCCCGGCGAGGCCGAGCCGCCAGTCCAGCTGGAACATGGCGGCCGTCGCGATGACGACCAGCACACCGGCCGTGAACACCGTCGGCACCGCCGACCTGATGCCCTTGGAGAGCTGGGCGACGTCGTCTCCCACCCGGGAGAGTACGTCTCCGCGGCCGACCTGCTCGACCCGGGCGCTCGGCATCCCCAGCACCGCGCGGACGGCGCCCTCGCGCAGTCGGGCGAGCAGGTCCGCGCCGAGCCGTCCGATGAGGTAGGTCGATCCGGCGGCGGCCGCCGCGCCCAGCAGCGCGGCAACCCCCATCAGGACTCCGACCGTGACCAGGGCGGATCGTGACTCGCCGTCGACCACCCCGTCGACCACCCGGCCCAGCAGAAGTACCGGGAGCACCTGGAGGACCGCCCCGGCCACCGTGGTGAGCACGGTGGCGGCCGTCAGCAGAGGTACCTGCCGGCAGTGCGCCACGAGCCATCGGGTGGCTTCTCCCCCGCCCGCCGTGCGCAGGGTCGCGGGGGCGGGGCGGGTCTGAGTGATGCTCACCCGGATCCCCTGACGGGCCGTGCGGTGCGCGACGGGGTGGCCGTCATCACTGATCGACCGACTTCACGAGTTCGTCGATGGCGTACGGCAGGGAGAGCAGGGTGCCCTGGGACATGGCAGCGCCGACCGCGGGGCCCTCGCTGTCCAGGAGGTACGAGACCTTCCCGGCCTTCACGGCGGCGAGGTTGTCGAAGAGGTCGAACTTCTTCAGCGCGTCCGTGTCCGCCTTGTCGTTGATGACGAAGATGCGGTCGACGTCGACGACGTCGATGCGTTCGGGCGAGAGCACGGTGTAGAACTTGCCCCCGGCCGCCTTGTCGACCTCCGTCGCACCCTTGTAGCCGATTCCGGTGATGAGCCTGCCGCGCACGTCGGTGGTGGCGAACGGTGCGACCGATCCCTCGTACCAGGAGAGCGCCACGGCGGTCTCGTCCGCGAACTCCGGGTGCGCGGTGGCGGCTGCGTCGAGCTTGTCCTGAATGCCCTTCACCAACGCCTGGCCCTCGGTCTCCTTGCCGAGCGCCTTGGCGATGTGCACGGCGTTGTCCTGCCACGGAGCGCTGAACGGCTCCTTCTCGGCCTTGGTGCGGCCCACCGTCGGCGCGATCTTGGAGAGCTTGTCGTAGGCGGCCTGGTCGATCTCGGAGTAGACCGCGATGATCAGGTCCGGCCGCAGGGCGGCGATCTTCTCGTAGTTGGGGCCCGCGTCACCGTTGCTCATGATGACCTCGGGGCGGGCGTCGCCCCACTTGTCCTTCACCCAGGGCCACTGGGTGTTGATGTCGGGGGACGTGCCCGCGGGGTTCGGGTACTGGTCGACCATGCCGACCGGCTTGATACCGAGCGCCAGGATGGCCTGGTCGTCGGTGTAGCCGACGGAGACGACCCGCTGCGGGGCCTTGGTGATCTCCGTGGTCCCGAAGGCGTGCTCCACCGTGACCGGGAACGCGCCGGTGGCGGCGGCCGGCGCGCTCTCGCTCGCCTTCGCGTCCGGCTCGTCGGAGCCACCGCAGCCCGCGAGGAGGCCCACACCGAGGGCCGTGGCGGACAGGACCGCCGCCACCCGCCGCCAGGACTTCGTACCGGTCGTTCTCTGGAGCAGCATCCCGAATCCCTTGCTCTCGCACTGGCCGCCTGCGCCCCGGTCCCCGAGGCAGCCAAACCGTATCCTGAAGAGGTGAGGCCAGCCTAGCCTAACCAAGGTATTTCCTGTGATTCGGAGCCTAGTTGGAACGAACATGGGTGCGACCGATGGGCACGATGAGGGGCCGGTCGCCCACCGGGTCGTCGATCACCTCGGCGCGCAGGCCGAACGCCTCGCGCAGCAGACCGGCGGTGACGACGTCCCGGGGGTGCCCCTGCGCCAGGATCGATCCGTCGCGCATCACGATGAGGTTGTCGCTGTAACGGGTCGCCAGATTGAGGTCGTGGAGCACCATGACGACCGTGCAGCCCGACTCGTGCAGGTCGTCCACGAGGTCGAGCACGTCGATCGCGTGGGCCAGGTCCAGATACGTGGTCGGCTCGTCCAGCAGCAGCAGATCGGTACCCTGGGCCAGGGTCATCGATATCCAGACGCGCTGCCGCTGCCCGCCGGAGAGCGAATCGACCGGACGGTCGGCCAGTTCGGACACCCCGGTCATCGCCAGCGCGCGTTCCACCACGGCGGCGTCGTCGGAGGACCACTGCCGCAGCCAGCTCTGGTGCGGATGGCGTCCCCGGGCGACCAGGTCGGCGACGGTGAGCCCTTCGGGTGCGACGGGCGCCTGCGGCAGCAGCCCCAGCTTCTTCGCCACGTCCCGGGTCCGGAGCCGGGCGATGTCCTCACCGTCCAGGACGACTGTGCCGCTCGTCGGTTTGAGCAGCCGGGTCAGGGTGCGCAACAGGGTCGAC
>NZ_JBHWZJ010000523.1:0-3840 GCF_042728415.1 Streptomyces sp. NPDC060198
GGCCCGGATCCATTGGATCCGGGCCTTCGTCTTTCAGTAGCGGGGACAGGATTTGAACCTGCGACCTCTGGGTTATGAGCCCAGCGAGCTACCGAGCTGCTCCACCCCGCGTCGTTGTGTTCAAACAGTACCACGACGCGGGGGTGGGTTTTCTCAGCTGCCCTGGTCGGCGGCCCCCTCGGCGGAGGCGACGGTGTCCCCGGCGGTGCTGTCGGAAGCGGTGCCGGAGCCCGTGCCGGAGCCGGCTGCGGAGCCGCCCGATCCGGACTGGGCCTCCGCGGCCCGCTTCAGGGCGTCCTGGAGGTCGTCCTGGGCCTTGCCGTAAGCCCCCCAGTCCTGCTCCTGGAGAGCCTTCTCGCCGGCGTCGTACGCCTCCTGGGCGTCCGCGATGGCCGCCTTGAGCGCCGCGTCCCCGGTGGCCGGTGGCTCGGTCGGTTTGGTCGGCTCGGTCGGTTCCGTGGGTTCGGTGGGCTGGGTCGTGCCCGAGTCCACGTCGAAGACCGCGTTCAGCGCCTCGCCGAGACTGTTCTCGAAGACGATCTTCGATCCGAACGAGGCGGCCACCTTGCGCAACAGCGGGTAGTTCTGGTTGCCACCGCGCGTGTAGACCGGCTCGATGTAGAGGAACCCGCCGTCCAGCGGCACGGTGAGGAGGTTTCCGTACTCGATGTCCGAGTCGGTGCCCTTGAGGTTCCTCACGAACTCGGCGACGTCGTCGTTGCCGTTGAGCTCGCTCTGTACCTGCCCCGGCCCCTTCACCGTGTTGGTGACTCTGAGGAGTCTGATCGTCCCGTAGTCGGAGCTGGCCGCGTCGGCGTCCACCGCCATGAACGCCCCGAGGTCGGGGCGGCCTCTCGGCGTGAACGTCGTGGTCAGCGAGAACGTCTGCTGGTCCTGGTCCGGCATCTTCATGGAGAGGTAGTACGGCGGTACGGAACCCGGTTCCTTGTTGGTCGGGTCGTCCGGCACCTGCCACGCGTCACTGCCGCTGTAGAACTGCGCGGGGTTGGTGACGTGGTACCGGGTCAGCAGCTCCCGCTGGACCTTGAAGAGATCCTGCGGGTAGCGCAGGTGGTCCATGAGATCGGCCGGAATGGCGGACTTGTCCTTCACCGTCCCGGGGAACGCCTTGCGCCAGGTCTTGAGGACCGGGTCCTCGGTGTCCCACTCGTAGAGCGTGACGGTGCCGTCGTACGCGTCGACGGTGGCCTTCACCGAGTTGCGGATGTAGTTGACCTGGTTCTGCTGGGCGACGACCGCGCGCTGGTTGGTCGTCAGCGAGTCGGCCGTGGTGTCGCCGAGCGTCGTACGGGACGCGTACGGGTAGCCGTTCGTCGTGGTGTACGCGTCGACGATCCACTGGATCCTGTGGTCGACGACCGCCGGGTAGGCGTCGCCGTCGATGGTCAGCCACGGGGCGACCGCCTCGACCCGCTCCTTGGGCGTGCGGTTGTAGAGGATCCGCGAGCCGTCGCCGATGGCCCCCGAGTAGAGGATCTGCGGCTCGCTGAACGACACCGCGTACGCGGCGCGGTTGAAGGCACTCGCGAGGCTGACCCCGCTGTCACCCTTGTAGCTGGTGGTCTTCTCGCCGTCGTCCTCGTAGTCGAGCTCCTTCTGGGGCCCGCCGACGATGGAGTACTGCTCGGTCTTCTCGCCGTAGTAGATCCGCTGCTCGTACTCGCCGAGCTTGCCCGTCGTCGGCAGTCCGGACTCGGTGAAGTCCGGGGAACCGACGGGGTTGGTGCCCGTGCTGGTGCCCTTGGCCGCGATGGCACCGTAACCGTGGGTGTACGTGAAGTGGTCGTTGATCCAGTTCCGCTTGGGCAGGCCCGCGAGGTTGAGCTCGCGCAGACCGACGACGGTGTCCTGCTCCTTGCCGTCCTCCTCGTAGCGGTCCACGTCCAGCGTCGCCGGGAACTGGTAGTAGTTCCGCTTCTGCTGGAGCTGCTGGAACGCCGGGGAGACGACGTTGGGGTCCATCACGCGGTAACTCGCGGCGGCGTCGGCCTGGGTACGCAGCGCGGCGCCCTCGGTCTCCGTGCTCTTGCCGGCGTAGTCGTCGACCTGTGCGTCGTCGATGTCGTACGCGTCGCGGGTCGCCTTGATGTTTTTCTGGATGAACGGGGCTTCCTTGGCCTGCTCGTTCGGCTGGACCTGGAACTTCTGGACGATCGCCGGGTAGAGCCCGCCGATCAGGATGGCCGAGAGGACCATCAGCCCGAAGCCGATCACCGGGAGCTGCCAGGTACGGCGCCAGAGCGTCGCGAAGAACAGCACCGCGCAGATCGCGGCGATGCAGAACAGGATCGTCTTCGCCGGCAGGTAGGCGTTGGCGTCGACGTACCGCAGGCCGGTCCAGTTGTCGGTGGCCTTGAAGTCACTCGACTTCACGGCCAGTCCGTACCGGTCGAGCCAGTACGCCACGGCCTTCAGAGAGACGAAGATGCCGAGGAGCACCGAGAGATGTCCGGTCGCCGCGCCGGTCGCGCGGGCGCCGGGGCTGGTGATCCGCAGACCGCCGTAGAGGTAGTGCGTCAGAGCCGCCGCGATGAGCGACAGCACGACCGCGGCGAAGCCGAAGCCGAGCAGGAAGCGGTACCACGGCAGGTCGAAGGCGTAGAAGGAGACGTCCAGGTGGAACTGGGGGTCCTTCTGCCCGAAGGAGACGCCGTTGACGTACATCAGCCAGGTGCGCCACTGGCCCGAGGCGGAGGCCCCGGAGATCAGCCCGACGAGCGCGGTGACCGCGAGGAGCACCCACTTCTTGAAGGGGGCGACACCCATGCGATAGCGGTCCAGGCTCTGCTGCTCCAGCGACATCGCGCTCAGCGGCGGCCGGAGCCGGTGGGCGAGCCAGACGTTGAGGCCGACGGCGAGAGCCATCAGCAGTCCGAAGACGAGGAACAGACCGATCTTGGTCCACAGCGTCGTGGTGAAGACCGACGAGTACGACACCGAGCGGTACCAGAGCCAGTCGGTCCAGAACCCGGCGAACATGACGAACGCCATGCAGAGCGCCGCGAGGACGCCCAGCGTCAAGAGAAGGGTACGGGCACGCCGGGACGGGCGGCCGACTCTGATCCGTGGCCCGGTCGGGCCTCCGCCGCGGTCCGGCATCTGGAAAGCCAACGTGCGCACCTCGTACTTCGGGGTCGTGTGGAACGGGCTCCGCGATCGTAGAGCCCTCCCTTGCAACTTACGGAGGCTTTACCTAGTTCCCGCTCCCGGTGCGAAAAGAGGCAGGATATTGGTATGCCCAACGTTTCTTCCTCAGGCCCTCCGATGGCCGCGAGTCCTCTCACCGTCGCGGTGCTCGAAATCGACGAGTACGCCGCCGGTCTCGGATGGGACCGCCCCGCCCGCCTTTTCGCCCTCGTCGACACCACCAGCCTGCGCGTCCAGGAGCCGGGCCTGGCCGCCCAGCTCGGGCTCGGCGCGGACGGCAAGGTGCCCGCCGCCTTCACCCCCGTCGAGCAGGAGGAGATCCCCAAGGGGAAGCCGCTGGACGAGTTCCTCGCCACGATCGCCTGGCCGGCCGGGGTGGCGGGGTGCGCGCTGACGGTCGAGCGGCTCATGCTGCCGCCGTCCGCCGAGGCCTCCGTACCCGAAGGGCTCAGCGGTAAGAAGCTGACCGCGTGGGTGGCGGCGCACCCGGCGCGGCAGGAGGTCCGGATGACCGTGGCCGTCCTGCGGAACGGCAAGCGCGAGTCCGCGATCCGGCTGCGGGAGAAGGACTCCGCCAACGAGGTCCTCACGGGCCCGGCGCTCGTCCCGGGTCTGGCCGACGCGCTGGCCGCGACCTTCGAGTCCTGAGTGGACGGCCGGGGCCCCGCGGTG
>NZ_JBHWZJ010000524.1:0-3825 GCF_042728415.1 Streptomyces sp. NPDC060198
GCATACATGACGGACCCACCCCGTGGGGCCCGCCGTCCCGGGGGGGCGGCGGGCGGGACCGTGGTCGCCCATGGCTGCATCGGTGTACCGCGGACAGCATCGTGCTGGTGCCTCCCGGGCCCGCGTGCCACCGGCCGTTAGGTTCCTGGCATCCAACACCGGGAGAGGCCATGCGGGTCAGTCGTCGTTCGCTGCTGAGGCTGGGAAGTGCGGGTACGGTCGCCGCCGGGCTCGGGGCCATGGGACCCGGGGCCGCCGCCTCGGACAGGGACGGAAGTCCGGGGGCCAACGGCCCGGCCCCCAAAGGGGCGAGCGCCGAAGGAGCCGCGCCCGTGTCCGTCGGCCCGGTGACGCAACCCGGGGCGGCGGCGGCCCGTGCGAAGGCCGTCGAGCTGGTCGCGCGGATGACGACGGACGAGAAGATCGCCCTGCTCCACGGGGTGAACGTCAAGGCGGAGGTCGCCCGGCCCGGGTTCATCGGCAAGGTGCCGGGCAACGAGCGCCTCGGCATCCCCGCGACGATCCTCGCGGACGGGCCGAGCGGAGTGGGCAACGGGTCGACGGGGGTGACCCAGTGGCCGTGCTCCAAGGCGCTGGCGGCGACCTGGGATCCGGTCGCGGCCGAGACGTACGGGAGGGCCTACGGCGGTGAGCAGGCTGCCAAGGGGCACAACGTGGCGCTCGGGCCGTGCGTCAACATCCTGCGGACGCCCCGGTGGGGCCGGTCCTTCGAGACGTTCACGGAGGACCCGCACCTCAACGCGGCGCTGGCGGCACCTGTCGTACGGGGCATCCAGTCGCACCACGTCATCGCGACGGTGAAGCACTTCGCGGCCAACAACCAGGAGACGCTGCGGCACTCCATCGATGTGGTGGTGTCCTCGCGCGCCCTGCACGAGATCTACTTTCCGGCGTTCCGGGCGGCCGTCCAGCAAGGCGGCGTAGGCGCGGTGATGACGGCGTACAACAAGGTCAACGGGGTCTGGACGCACGAGAATCGCACCCTGGTGCAGGACGTGCTCCGGGACGGCTGGGGCTTCGACGGCATGGTGATGTCGGACTGGGGCGGGACGCACAGCACGGTTCGGACGGCCGAGGCGGGGTCCACCACCGAGATGCCGGGGTCGACGTACTTCGGTACGGCGCTCGCCTCGGCGGTCGCGCGGGGTGCGGTCACCGGGGCGGTGCTCGACACGATGGCCGTGCAGGTGCTGACGACGATGTACCGGGTCGGGCTGTTCGACCACCCGCTCCCCGACCCGCTGACGCTGCTGGACACGGTCGTCTCCACCGAGGAGAACAGGTCGCTGGCCCGTCGGATCGGGATCCAGGGCAGTGTGCTGCTGAAGAACGCGGGCCCGGTGCTGCCGTTCGCCGCTCCCCGGTCCGTGGCGGTGATCGGGGACGCGGCCGGCGCCGGGTACCGGTCGCACGGCGGTGGTTCGGGCAGTGTGAACCCGTACGGCGGGGTGGTGACCCCGCTCGCCGGGATCACGGCCCGCGCCGCGAGCGCCCCGACGCCCGTCCCGGTGACGTACGCGCGCGGCACCCTCGGGGTCGGCGCCCTGCCGGCCGTCCCCGCCGACGTGCTCGGCGCGGGTCTGCGGGCGGTCTACTACGCATCGGCCGACCTCACCGGCACGGTCCTCGCCACCACGACTGCCGACCGCCTCGACTGGACTGCCGCGCCGGCCCCGGTGAGCGGGCGGACCGGGGCCTGGTCGGTGCGGTACAGCGGTACGTACACGGCGCCGGTCGCCGGGCGTTACCGGTTCTCGCTGAGCGGCGGCGGCGCGGTGGTGCTCACGATCGACGGGACGGTCGTGGCGGATTTCGCGACCGGGGCCGAGGTGGTGCAGAACGGTTTCGTGACCCTGTCGGAGGGCGCGCACTCCATCGAGGTCACCTACCGTCACACCTCCGGTACCGCGAGCCTGCGGGTGGGGCACCAGCCGGGGCAGGACCGGTTGATCGCCGAGGCGGCCGCCACCGCCGCGGCGGCCGAGGTCGCGGTGGTGGTCGTGGTGGACGTGACGGCCGAGAGCATGGACCGCTCCACGCTGGGCCTCGCCGCCGACCAGGACGAGCTGATCGCCGCGGTCGCCGCGGCCAACCCCCGTACCGTCGTGGTGCTCAACACCTCGGGCGCCGTGCTGATGCCGTGGCTGCCGGAGGTCCCGGCGGTGATCGCCAACTGGTACGGGGGCCAGGAGCAGGGCAACGCGGTCGCCGCGATGCTCTTCGGCGACGCGGAGCCCGGCGGGCGGCTGCCGGAGACCTTCCCGGCGACGGAGACGCAGGGTCCGGCCAAGCGGCCGGTGGAGTTCCCGGGCGACGGCAAGCAGGTCTACTACGACGAGGGGCTGGCGGTCGGGTACCGCTGGTACGCGCGCTCGGGCGAGCAGCCGCTCTTCCCGTTCGGCCACGGGCTGTCGTACACCACCTTCGCCCTCTCCGGCCTGCGGGTCGCACCCTCCCCTTCCGGCCACCGGGCGACCGTGCGGGTCCGCAACACCGGATCCCGCGCGGGCAGCGAGGTCGTGCAGCTCTACGTCACCTTCCCCGCGGCAGCGGGCGAACCCCCCTCGCAGCTCAAGGCGTTCGCCAAGGTGACGCTGGAGCCGGGAGCCGTCATCACCGCCGTCCTGGACGTCCCCCGGGAAGCACTGGCCGTGTGGCGGTCGGTGGAGGACGGCTGGACCCTGCTGCCGGGTTCGTACGAGTTCGCGGTGGGGCGCTCCTCGGCGGACCTGACCCTGCGTACGCGGGTGCGGGTCGCCACCCGGTAGGACGGGGATCGGCCTCTTCGCCCACCGGGGTGGTCCGGGGCGCGATACGCTGCGCGCCCCTCCGCCTTGGTGACCGAGGGTTGGGAAGGGGTTACGGAGGGGCACAGATCCCCCGTACGACCGCGCAGACGAAGTTGCACCGAGGGAGCACCACCATGGCAACCCCCTTGTCCGCCGACACCCTGCTGAAAGCCCTCCGCGACGAGGGACTGAAGGTGGTGGAGTACAAGAGCTGGCGCACGAACAACCGTGACCACAAGGGCCCCTGGGGCCCGGTCAATGGCGTGATGATCCATCACACCGTCACTTCCGGCACCCCGAATTCCGTGGAGCTGTGCTACTCGGGCCGCTCCGATCTCCCCGGGCCGCTCTGCCATGGGGTCATCGACAAGGAGGGCACCGTCCACCTGGTGGGCAACGGCCGCGCCAACCACGCCGGTCTCGGCGACGGGGACGTGCTGCGCGCGGTGATCGCCGAGGCGGCGGCGCTGCCCGCCGACAACGAGGCCGACACGGACGGCAACGCCCGTTTCTACGGCTTCGAGTGCGTCAACCTCGGGGACGGCCAAGACCCCTGGCCGGCCGCCCAGCTGCTGGCGATCGAGCGGGCGGCAGCGGCGGTCTGCCGTGCGCACAAGTGGTCCGAGCGCTCGGTCATCGGGCACCTGGAGTGGCAGCCGGGGAAGGTGGACCCGCGCGGCTTCCCGATGACCGCGATGCGTGACCGGATCGGCGTCCGGCTCGGCGCGGGTCCGGACGGGCCGCTGCCGGAGCCGTACGAGCCGTTCCCCGGGGCCGGGTTCTTCACGACGGGCCGCAACAGTCCGGTCATCACCGCCATGGGCAAGCGGCTCGTGGCGGAGGGCTGCGACCTGTACGCGGTCGGCCCCGGGCCCACCTGGTCGGCGTCCGACCGCGCTTCGTACGCCGCCTGGCAGCGCAAGCTCGGGTACGTCGGCGACGCGGCCGACGGGGTACCGGGTGAGGACAGCTGGGCGAAGCTCAAGGTGCCGAACGTGTGAGACGGGGATGCGGC
>NZ_JBHWZJ010000525.1:0-3810 GCF_042728415.1 Streptomyces sp. NPDC060198
CCGCCCCTCGCCCACGGGCAGCTCCGCCACCACAACGCCCACACCGCACCGCTCCTCGCCGCCCGGCCGCACCACCACGTGCACTACCCCTACCTGGGCCGGGGCAGCGAGTCCGAGGCACTGCGCCTCACCGCCGGGGACCAGGGCAGCCCGTACGCCGTCGAGGTCAACGCCTGGACCGACGGCGCCACCGGCAGCCTGCACGCGGAGTTCACCCTCGCCGACGGCGTCCCCGACGCCCTCACCGAGCACTGGCGCCACGCACTGGAGGAGATCGCGGACGCCTCCGCGACCGCCGAGCGCACCGCGCCGGTCACCCCGCTCCAGCGCGGCCTGTACTTCCAGGCCCAGATGGCGGGCACCGCCGGACACTACGTCGCCCAGAGCTGGTTCACCTTCGACCGGCGCCTGGACACCGACGCACTGGCCGACGCCATGGCGCACGTCATCGCCCGCCACCCGGTGGTCGGTGCCGGCTTCACCACCGACGACGACGGCAACCCCGTCCAGCTCCTCGCGGCGGGCCGGCGCGTCACCGTCCGCACGGTATCCCTCAGCACGGAGGCCGAGACCGACGCTCTGCGCACCCGGGACCGCGACACCGGATTCGACCCCGGCGAACCGCCGCTGATCCGGCTGACCGTGGTACGCCTGCCCGACGACCGCGACGGCCTGCTGCTCAGCTACCACCTGCTGCTCTGGGACGGCTGGTCCCGCGAGACCGTGCTGCGCGACCTCTTCGACGCCTACCGGGCGATCCTGGCGGGCGAGGCACTCGACCCGGCGCCGGCCACCCCCTCCTTCGAGGACCACGCCCGCGCGCTCGCCGCGAAGGACCCCGCCCTCTCGGCCCGCTTCTGGGCCGATCACCTGACCGGGCTCGACGGACCGACCCTGCTCGCCGGACCGGCACCGTCCCTCCCGGACGAGCTGCCGCACGCCCTCACCCACACCCTCACCACCGAGGAGTCCGACCTTCTGCGCGAGGCCGCCAGGACCCACGGTGTCACCTTGAACTCCGTGCTGACCGGCGCCTTCGGCCTCCTGCTCGGCGCGCACACCGGCCGCGCCGACGCCGTGTTCGGCGTCACCGTCTCCGGCCGCGAGGCCGAGGGCACCTCCGACATCGTCGGCGTACTCCTCAACACCGTGCCCCAGTGGACCCGGCCCCGCCCGGACGACACCGTCCGGGAGTACCTCACCGCCGTCCAGCGGGCCCGCGTCGATGCGATGGAACACGAACACCTCGGGCTCGGCGAGATCCAGCGCGCAGCCGGACACGACAGCCTCTTCGACAGCCTCTTCGTACTCCAGAACTTCCTGGACATGGACGCGTTCGCCGAGATGAACGCCCGGCACGGCATCACCTCCGTCAAGGCAGACGACTCGACCCACTACCCCTACACCTGGGTCGTCACCCCCGGCGACCGCCTCACCGTCAAGCTGGAACACCGCGACGAGGACACCGCGGGCGCCCGCCGCCTGCTGGCCGGTTACCTGCGCGTACTCGACGCCCTGGCCCGCTCGACCGGCCCCCTCGGCGCACTCCCCGGACTCGGCGACGAGCCCGTACCCGCCGACGTCACGGACATCGGCACGGACACCGTCGTCGACCGGTTCGACCAGGCAGCCGACCGCGACCCGCAGCGGCTCGCGCTCGTCGCCCACGGCGCCACGATGACCTTCGCCGAACTCAGGGACCGCAGCCGTACCCTCGCGGGCGTACTCGCCGCACGCTCCATCGGTCCGGAGACCACCGTCGGCATCGCCGTGCCGCGTTCCCTCGACTCGATCGTGGCGCTCTTCGCGGTGCTGCGTACCGGCGCCGCGTACGTACCCCTGGAGCTCGACCACCCCGACGAGCGGATCGCCGCGATCGTCGCCGACGCACGGCCCGAGGTCATCCTCACCGTGAGCGCCGTCGCACCCCGGCTGACCGGCGAACTGATCGAACTCGACCGCCCGCTCCCCGACGCGGAACCCTTCGTCACCTTCACGCCCGACGACCCGGACCGCCTGCGCCATCCCGCGTACACCATCTACACCTCCGGATCGACCGGGAAGCCCAAGGGCGTGGTGACCGAGTACGCCGGCCTCACCAACATGCTGATCAACCACCAGCGCCGGATCTTCGAACCCGTCCTCGCCGAGCACGGTCACCGGACGTTCCGCATCGCGCACACCGTGTCGTTCGCCTTCGACATGTCGTGGGAGGAGCTTCTCTGGCTCGCGGACGGCCACGAGGTGCACATCTGCGACGAGGAACTGCGCCGCGACGCTCCCCGGCTCGTCGCCCACTGCCTCGAACACGGCATCGACGTCATCAACGTGACCCCGACCTACGCCCAGCAGCTGGTCGCCGAGGGCCTGCTCGACGACCCGGCACACCGGCCCGCACTGGTCCTGCTGGGCGGCGAGGCCGTCACCCCCGCACTCTGGCAGCGCCTGGCCACCACGGAGGGCACCGTCGGCTACAACCTCTACGGGCCCACCGAATACACCATCAACACCCTCGGCGTCGGCACCTTCGAATGCCAGGACCCGGTGGTCGGCGTCCCGATCGACAACACCGAGGTGTACGTGCTCGACCCCTGGCTGCGCCCCCTGCCGGACGGCGTCCCCGGCGAACTGTACGTCTCGGGCATCGGCATCGCCCGCGGCTACCTCGGACAGTCCGCGCAGACCGCGCACCGCTTCGTCGCCTGCCCGTTCGGCGAGCCCGGCACCCGGATGTACCGCACCGGGGACCTGGTGATCCGGCGGCCCGACGGAAACCTGGCCTACCTGGGCCGCACCGACCAGCAGGTCAAGATCCGCGGCCACCGGGTCGAACTCGGCGAGGTGGAGGCCGCGTTCGCCGCCCACCCGGCGGTCCGGTTCGTCGCCGCGGTCGCCCAGCCCGACCCCCAGGTCGACGGAGCCCACCGGCTCGCCGCCTACCTGGTGCTCGACGGACCGGAAGGTCCCGGCGGCACGGACCTCGCCGCGGTCGCCGCGGAGGTGGGCGCCGGACTGCCGGACTTCCTGCGCCCGACGCACTACGCGCGGGTCGACGCCATCGGGCTGACCGTCAACGGCAAGGCCGACACCAAGGCCCTGCCCGAGGCCAAGCCGCTCGGCGTCCTCACCACGGGCGTCGAACGCGCCCCCGAGGGCGAGACCGAGACCCTGGTGTGCGAGTTCTTCGCCGAAGCGCTGGACCTGGACGACGACGAGGTCAGCGCCGTAAGTGATTTCGTGTCCCTCGGGGGACACTCCATGCTGGCGGTACGGCTCATCGGGCTGCTCCGCCGGGAGTACGGACCCGTGATCACCATCCGTGATCTGCTCACCCTGCGAACCCCGGAAGCGATTGCGCGCCACCTTGAAGACAACAGCTGACACCCAGCGGCCCCGCCAGGGCGCCGACATCCTGCGGAGCGCTCTGCGCCGCAACTTCGGCGCCATGGCCTGGGGCACCGTCCTCATGGGCCTCTACCAGGCCGGCGAGACGGCGTTCCCGATCGCGCTCGGGCTGATCGTCGAGCACACCATGCAGGAACGCAGCCTCGGCAGGCTCCTGCTGTCGGTGGGCGCCCTGGCCGTGATCATCACGACCGTGTCGCTCTCCTGGCGGTTCGGGATGCGCATCCTGCAGAAGGCCAACACGACCGAGGCGCACCACTGGCGGGTCCGCGTCGCGGCCTGCGGACTCCAGCCGGTGGCCCGGGACATGGACCTGAAGTCCGGCGAGGTGCTCACCATCGCCACCGAGGACGCCGACCAGACCGCCGACATCATCGAGGTGGTGCCGCTGCTGGTCAGCTCGGT
>NZ_JBHWZJ010000526.1:0-3806 GCF_042728415.1 Streptomyces sp. NPDC060198
GTGTCAGGTCACGGTGGCGCCGCTGTGTGGGGGACGCGCTTGAGCGATGTGGTGGTTCGGGGGATCGCTCAGGCGCTTCGGGGGGTGGCGGAGATGGTCTCGGGGTCGAACAGTTCATGGTCGCGCTGGTCCAGATTGACGAAGATCATGCCGTACCTCACTTCGCAGCGCACGGGCTGTGGGGCGCCACGCGGCCTGCGCAGACAGCGGTAGGCGCGAAGCTCTTCGCCCTCCTCCATCACGACGACCACAGGCTCACCGAGCAGGGTGACCATCAACGAGTCGCCCGGGCCCGGCAGAGCGGTGAGCAGGTCGACGAAGTGCCACCCCGAGCGATAGGCCGAAGCCATCTCGCGCCGGAAGATCCGGTCGTCCGGCGGGGTGGTCATGCGTCTGCGGAAGCCGGAAGCGAGTCCCAGCCGATGTCACCCTGAACCTTGTTCAGCGCGCCCCAGCCGATGTCGCCCTGGACCTTGTTCGAGGAGTCCCAGCCGATGTCGCCGGTGGCCGACGCCTGCACGGACCAGCCGATGTCACGCTGGACCTTGTTCAGCGAGTCCCAGCCGATGTCGCCGGTCGCCGACGCCTGCACGGCCCAGCCGATGTCACGCTGGACCTTGTTCAGCGAGTCCCAGCCGATGTCGCCGGGCGTCGCCGAAGCTTCGCTGCTCCAGCCAATGTCCCCCGGGACAGCAGCCGCCTCACTGCCCCAGCCGATGTCGCCCGCGCCCACCAGCCCGAAACCCAAGGCTGCGACGAACGAGGCGGCAAGCACCGAGCGAAGCATTCGCTTATCCATAATCGGCTTCGTCCTCACTTGTGGATTCATCTCCCCCGCTCCTAAGACGATGTCTCACACGACCCTGTGAACACCACAGACTCGATGCATCATGTTCTTGCATGTTCAGGAACCTGGGGGGTGGAGAAATGATCACAAGAGACACGAAAACGACACATCCTCACGGGATCACCGAACTGTGTGAGGACGGCAAACGTCTCTACTCGGGCGCGCTCCGCTCCGGACGGATCGCGCGCGACGAGGTCGAACCGGCTCCGTGCCTGATGGAGTTCGCTCTGCTGCACGCCGACCCCGACGACCCGGACTGGCTGCGCCCCGTGCCGCCCTCCACCGCGCTCGCACAGCACGTGAATCCCCTGGAGCGCGAGATACAGGAGCGCAGGCGCCACTCGGTGCGGCTCGCCCAGTCCTTCGAGCCCTTCATGGACATCAGCGCTCAGGGACCGCCGGCCACCCACGCCATCACCGTGCTGGAGGGCGTGACCCGGATCAACGGCGCTCTGGACGTCGCCACCGCGGAGTGCCGCACCGAGGTCCTCACCATCCAACCCGGCGGCGGGAGGAACGAGGACCGGCTCGGAAGGGCCCTGGAGCGCGGACTCTCCGTGGTCCACCGCGGCATCCGCATGCGGACGTTGTACCAGCACACGGTCCGCTACAGCCCCAGCACCCTGGCCTACGCGGAACGCATCGCCGACGCGAACGTGGAGATCAGGACGTCCGAGGAACTCATCGAGCGCCTCATCGTCTTCGACCGGTCGGTCGCCTTCATCCCGGCCCAGGACGACCGGCAAGTCGCCCTGGAACTCCGCCACCCGGGGCTGGTCGCCTACCTGGCGTCGGTCTTCGAGAAGTTCTGGACCCGCGCCACCCCGCTGCTGGAGGAGATCCGGTACGAGCCCACGCCGGACGGCATCAGCGCTGTCCAGCGGTCCATCGCCCAACTCCTCGTCGAAGGGCACGTGGACGACTCGATCGCCCGCAGGCTCGGGATGAACGTACGGACCTGCCGGGCGCACATCGCGAAGCTCGCCGCCACCCTCGGCAGCAGCAGTCGCGCCCAACTCGGCTTCCTGATAGCCCAGTCGGGCATCCTGAGCGAGGACTGACACCCGACACGCCACGGGCGCCCGGGCCGCCCCAAAAGCGGCCGCCGGACAGGAAACGGAAAGGGCCCGCCCACCGGCATCGCCGGTGACGGGCCCACGGGCGGGCGGCACGCGCCCGTCCCGCCGCATTCAGTCCTTCGGCCGCTTCGGCCGCCAGACGACCAGCGCGCTGGTCTGCTGCACGTCCTGGTACGGCACGAGGTCGCGCCGGTAGGAGGCGTGCACCTGGGCCTCGGCCTGCCGCATGGCGACCGCCGCCCCGTCCACCGTCGCGGAGAGCTCGGCGACACGCTGCTGGAGCGCTGCAACCTGGTTCTCCAGCTCGATGATGCGCTTGATGCCGGCGAGGTTGATGCCCTCGTCCTGGGACAACTGCTGCACGTTGCGGAGCAGTTCGATGTCACGGGCCGAGTAACGCCGTCCACGGCCGGCCGTGCGGTCCGGGGAGACCAGACCGAGGCGGTCGTACTGACGGAGTGTCTGCGGGTGCAGGCCCGAGAGCTGGGCCGCGATCGAAATCACGTACACCGGGGTCTCATCGGTCAGTTCGTACGGGTTACGTCGGCGGCCGTCCATCTCAAGCTCCCTTCGCGGCCTGGAACAGGTCGGCCCGCGGGTCCTGGACCGCGGTCGCCTTGCGGTAGGCCTCCAGCGCTTCCCTGGCTTCGTCGCCCAGCTCCGTGGGCACCGCGACCTCCACGGTGACGAGGAGGTCGCCCCGGGTGCCGTCCTTGCGCACGGCGCCCTTGCCACGGGCGCGCATCGTACGCCCGTTCGGGGTACCCGCGGGGATCTTGAGGGTGACCGGAGGGCCACCGAGGGTGGGGACCTTCACCTCGCCGCCGAGTGCCGCCTCCGGGAAGGTGACGGGCACGGTGACGGTGAGGTTGTCGCCCTTGCGGCCGAAGACCGGGTGCGCGTCCACGTGGACGGCGACGTAGAGGTCGCCGGCCGGACCGCCGCGCTCGCCCTGGCCGCCCTTGCCGCGCAGGCGGATGCGCTGCCCGTCCAAGACGCCCGCCGGGATGCGGACCTGCATGGTGCGGGCGGACTTGGCTCGTCCGCTGCCCTTGCAGACCTCGCAGGGGTTCTCGGCGATCAGTCCGCGGCCCTTGCAGTCCACGCACGGGTCGGTGAGCGAGAACCCGCCACCGCTGCCGCGCGAGACCTGTCCCGTACCGACACAGGTCGGGCAGACCCGCGGGGTGCCGTTCTTGTCGCCGGTGCCGGAGCACGCCTTGCAGGGCGCCTGGCTGGACATCCGCAGCGGGACCGTGGCCCCGTCGACGGCCTCGGTGAAGCTGAGCGTCACCTCGGTCTCGATGTCCTGGCCCCGGCGCGGCTGGACGCGGGTACCGGTGCCGCCGCCGCGGTTGAAGAGCCCGCCGAACACGTCGCCGAGGCCTCCCCCGCCGCCGAATCCGCCGCCACCCTGGCCGGCGGCGCCGCCCTGGGCACCTCCGAAGAGGTCCCCCAGGTCGAAGCCTCCGGGGAAACCGCCCCCGGCCCCGGGACCGGGTCGGAACCCGCCGTTGCCGAAGAGGGCGCGTGCCTCGTCGTACTCCTTGCGCCGCTTGGCGTCCCCGAGGACGTCGTTCGCCTCGGAGATCTCCTTGAAGCGCTCCTCTGCCTTGGCGTCACCCTTGTTGGCGTCCGGGTGGAACTCGCGGGCGAGCTTCCGGTACGCCTTCTTGATCTCGGCGTCGGTGGCGTCCTTCGGGACGCCGAGGACCTTGTAGTAGTCCTTCTCGACGAAGTCCTTCGTGCTCATCGACGTCCCTCCTTCCGGACGATCGGCCGTCGGCCTCTCGCGCGGGACATGTCCGGCTCACGGGGAACGCTGTCGCTCCCCGGTCCGCACCGGTCCCTGTGAAAGGCCCTGGCGGCCGGCCCTGGGG
>NZ_JBHWZJ010000527.1:0-3797 GCF_042728415.1 Streptomyces sp. NPDC060198
AAGTGTTCGCGCCCGAAGAGCTGGCCGACGACACCCAGCGGCACGTCCTGTTCGGAGCACCTGGCCACCGCGTGCAGCACCACCGCGCCTTCGCCGGCCGCGATCTCGCCGAATACGTGGAGCAGTTCGGTCTTTCCGGCCGCCACCGGACCACTGACGGCGACGACGCTCCCGCGTCCGCCGAGACAGTCGGCCAGCAGCTCTCGAAGTCGCGTCAACTGGTTCTCACGCTCGACAAAAACCACAACAAGCTCCACATCTCGGCGGCGCGGCGCGTCGCGCGAATTTCGGACATCTGCTCTTCGGTGGGGGCCGGCGAGCACGTCAGGGCCGGGGCTGCGGCGGCGCGGCCCCCGGCAGCAGCCGTCCCTCGATCAACGCCCCGATCCGGTCCTGGTGCCGGAGGGGGAAGAAGTGACCGCCGGTGAAGGTCAGGACCTCCGTGGCGCCGGTGGTGTGCTCCTGCCAGGCGCGTGCCTCCTCGGGTGTCACCTTGGGGTCCTCGCTGCCGGTCAGCACGGTGACCGGGGTGCCGAGGAGGGGGCCGGGGCGGTGCCGGTAGCGTTCGATCGCCCGGTAGTCGCCGCGCAGTGCGGGCAGGAACATCTCCACCAGCTCCGGCTCCTCCAACAGGGCGGCCGGGGTGCCGCCCTGGCGGACGATCTCCGCCAACAGGGCACCGTCGTCCGCGAGATGGAGTGTCTCCTCGCGGTGGGTGGACGGGGCGCGGCGCCCGGAGACGAAGAGCGCGGCGGGCCCCGCCCCGGTGGCGGCCGCCAGCCGGCGGGCCGTCTCGTACGCCACCACCGCGCCCATGCTGTGCCCGAGGAACGCGGGCGGCGCGTCCCACCAGGGCTCCAGGACCCCGGCGAGCGCGTCCGCCAGGCTGCCGATGTCCTCGGCCGGCGGCTCCGCCCTGCGCTCCTGGCGCCCCGGGTACTGCACGGCCAGCACCTCCACCTTCGGGTGGAGCCGGGCGGAGAGCGCGAACCAGAAGCCCGCGGAGCCCCCGGCGTGCGGGAAGCACACCAGCCGGGCAGTGGCCTCGGGGGAGGGGTGGAAGCGCCGGATCCAGAGTTCCGTGTCGAGCCCGGTCGTCATGCCCGTACCTCTTCCTGGTCGCGGTCGGCCTCGTGGTCCCGGACGGGCCGGGGCAGCGCGGCGAGCAGTTCGCGGGTGTACGGGTGGGCGGGGTGGTCGAAGATCTGTTCCACGTGTCCCGACTCGACCAGCTCTCCGTCCTTCATCACGATCACCCGGTCGCTCACGTGGTGGACGACACCGAGATCGTGCGAGATGAACAACAGGGCGAGGCCCAGTTCCCGCTGGAGTTCCGCCAGCAGATCGAGTACCTGTGCTTGGATCGAGACGTCCAGCGCGGACACCGGCTCGTCGCAGACGATCAGCCGGGGCTCGGTGGCCAACGCCCTTGCGATGGCGACACGTTGACGCTGTCCGCCGGAGAGCTGGAGCGGTCTCCTGTCCGCGACGGCCGAAGACAGGCCCACCTGGCCGAGGAGTTCGAGGACTCGCGCGTTCCTGTCCCGGCCACGAGGTACCCCCGCCCTGGCAGCGGCCTCGGCGACGATGCGCCGCACCGTGTGCCGGGGGTCGAAGGAGCCGAGCGGGTCCTGGTGCACCACCTGGAGGTGGCGCCGCCGCTCGCGGCGGGCCCGTTCGGGCAGGCCGCTCCAGGGCTCCCCCTCGAACCGTACGGAGCCCTCGTCCGGCTCCACCAGACCCAGCACGATGCGGGCCGTCGTCGTCTTGCCGGAGCCCGACTCGCCGACCAGCCCCAGGGTCTCGCCGGCGCCGATGCGGAAGGAGACGTCGCGCACCGCGGTCCAGGAGCCGCCGCCGGGCGCCCGGAAACTCTTGGAGACGCCCGCCACCTCCAGCAGCGCCGGTCCCGTGCCCCCGGCCGGCTCGTCCCGGGGCACCGCGACCGCCGTCCCCTCCGTCCGGGGCCGCGAGGCGTCCGGTGCCGCGAGCGGGACCTCACCGCCGGGGTGGCGGCAGAGCGTCAGGTGCCCGTCCCCGTCCACCGTCGCCGCCGGGAGCTCCGTACGGCACAGGTCGTCCGCCGAGAAGCAGCGTGCCGCGTACGGGCAGCCGCCCGGACCGGCGGCGGGCCGGGCGGCGGGGGCCACGGAGAGCGCGCGCCCTTTGGAACGGGTCGTCGGCACCGCCGCGAGCAGGGCCCGGGTGTAGGGGTGCCGGGGATCACTCAGGACGTCGGCGGCCCGCCCCTGCTCGACCACCAGACCGCCGTACATCACGGCGACCCGGTCCGCGAGCCTGGCCACCACCGACAGGTCGTGGCTGATCAGCAGGAGCGCGGTCCCCTCCCCGACCAGCCGCCCCAGCAGATCCAGCACCTGGGCCTGCACCGTCACGTCCAGCGCCGTCGTCGGCTCGTCCGCCACCAGCAGCTCCGGGGCGCCGGACAGCGCGGAGGCGATCAGGGCGCGCTGGCGCAGTCCGCCGGACAACTGGTGCGGATACTCCGCCGCCCGCCGCTCCGGGTCGGGGATGCCCGCCTCGGACAGCAGCGCGAGCGTCCGCTCCCGCACCCCGGGCCCCGCGGCGAGGGAGTGTTCGCGCAGCGTCTCGGCCACTTCCGCACCCACCGTGCGCAGCGGGTCGAGCGAGACCAGCGCGTCCTGGAGCACCAGCCCGATGCGGCGCCCCCGCACGGTGCGCCACTGGCGTTCGGAGAGGGCGGTGAGGTCGATGCCGTCGAATTCGAGCCGCCGGGCGGATACCGAGGCGTGGTTCCCCGTCAGTCCGAGCAGGGTGCGGGCGGTCACGCTCTTGCCGGAGCCCGACTCCCCGACCACGGCGAGGCATTCGCCCCGGTCCAGCGTGAGGGACACGTCACGGACAGCGCGCACCTCCCCGTCGCGGCGGAAGGTGACGTCCAGCCCTTCGACGGTCAGCAGGGGCGACACGGTGGCGTTCATCGGGCGGACCTCCGGGTGAAGCGCTGCTGGGCGTAACGGCCGACCACGTTGACGGCGATCACCGTCGTCGTGACGGCCGCGCCGGGGAACACGCCGATCCACCAGGCCGTCTGGAGGAAGTCGCGCCCGGCGGAGAGCAACGCCCCCCATTCGGGCGAGGGGGCGGCGGGTCCGAGACCGAGGAAGCTGAGCCCGGAGGCGGAGATCAGCGCGGTGCCGAACCCCACCGTCGCCAGGGTCAGCAGGGGCGCCAGGGCGTTCGGCAGGATGTGCCGCAGCACGATCTGCCGGCGCTGCAGGCCGAGCGCGACGGCCGACTCGACGTAACCGGAGCCGCGGACCACCAGGGCCTCCGCGCGGACGAGCCGGGCGTAGCCGGGGACGAAGGCGATGCCGATGGCCAGCATGACGTTGACCGTGCCGGTGCCCAGCACGGTCACCACCAGCAGCGCGAGCAGGAGCCCGGGCAAGGCCAGCAGGATGTCCGCCAGCCGCATCAGGATTCCGTCGGCCGCCCGGCCGCCCAGTGCCGCCGCCAGACCGAGCACGGCACCTCCGGCCACTGCGATGAGCGTCGAGCCGAAGCCCAGCAGCAGGGACGGCCGGGCGCCGTGCAGGATGCGCGAGAACAGATCCCGGCCCAGCTGGTCTGTCCCCAGCCAGTGCGCGGAACTCGGCGCCTTCAGAGCGTCGAGCGGATCGATCGCGGAGGGCGGGGTGTCGGTGAACAGCCCGGGTGCCACCGCCACCAGCACGACGAGCAGCAGCAGGGCGCCCGCCACCACCACGGTCGGCGGAACGGAAGCAAACGCTCCGGCCCGTCGCCGCCGGGTC
>NZ_JBHWZJ010000528.1:0-3786 GCF_042728415.1 Streptomyces sp. NPDC060198
GCACAGGCGTTTACCCTGAGGGTGAACGCCTGTGCACCCGTCAGGCGTGCCGTTCTCACCCTCCCTGACGGAGATCGCATGCCAGCGGACATACCCACCCCGCCGCCGACGCCCGCGCCGTCCGCCGAACCGTCCACCGACCGGGGCGCCACAGCCCCGTCGTCCCCGAACCTGGCCATGGGCATCCTCGCCTTCTGCGGCGTCGTCGTCGCGGTCATGCAGACGCTCGTCGTCCCGCTGCTGCCGCACATCCCCGAACTCACCGGCGCCACCCCGGCCGCCGCGAGCTGGCTCGTCACCATCACCCTGCTGACCGGCGCGGTCTTCACCCCGGTCCTGGGCCGCGTCGGCGACATGTACGGCAAGCGGCGCGTCCTGCTCGCCTCGCTCGGCTCGCTCCTCGTCGGCTCGGTGCTCTGTGCGATCAGCTCGCACATCGAGATCCTCATCACCGGCCGCGCGCTCCAGGGCGCGGCCCTCGCCGTCGTCCCGCTGGGCATCAGCATCCTGCGCGACGAACTCCCCCCGGAGCGCGTCCTGCCCGCCGTCGCCCTGATGAGCTCCACGCTCGGTATCGGCGCCGCAGTAGGTGTACCGGTCGCCGCGTTCGTCGTCGAACACTTCGACTGGCACACCATGTTCTGGGTCTCCGGCGTGATCGCCCTGATCGACATCGTGCTGGTGCTGCTCTTCGTCCCGGAGTCGCCGCTGCGCACCCGCGGCCGGTTCGACGCCGTCGGAGGGCTCGGGCTCGCCGCCGTACTGGTCTGCCTGCTGCTCGCCGTCACCCAGGGCGGCGAATGGGGCTGGACGTCCCCGGCCACCCTCGGCCTCCTGGCGGCCGCCGTACTCGCCGGGCTGCTCTGGGGGGCGTACGAGCTCCGCGTGCGGAGTCCGATGGTCGACCTCCGGGTCTCCGCCCGCCCCGCCGTCCTCTACGCCAACCTCGCGGCACTGCTCATCGGCTTCGCCTTCTACGCCAACTCCCTGGTGACCGGACAGATGGTGCAGGAGCCGAAGGTCACGGGATACGGGCTCGGCGCCTCGATCGTCGTCAGCGGCCTGTGCCTGCTGCCCGGCGGGGTCGCGATGGTGCTGCTGTCGCCCGTGTCGGCGCGCATCTCCGCCGCCCACGGGCCGAAGGTCAGCCTGGCGCTCGCCTCGGTGATCATCGCCGTCGGGTACGGGGTCCGCTGGTTCACCAGCCACGACCTGTGGACGATCGTGGCCGGTGCGACCGTCGTCGCTGCGGGCACCGCCATCGCCTACTCCGCGCTCCCCGCCCTGGTGATGCGGGCGGTACCGGTCAGCGAGACGGGCGCCGCGAACGGCCTGAACACCCTGATGCGCTCGGTCGGCCAGGCCTTCTGCAGCGCCGCGGTCGCCGCCGTGCTGAGCAACGTCACCTTCCGGGTCGGCGGCCTCACCGCGCCGACGCTCCACGCGTACCAGCTCGTCTTCCTGATCGCAGGAGGCGCCGCCGTGCTCGCCCTGCTGGTCACGCTGCTGCTGCCGGGAGCGGGCGACGCGAAGGCGGGTACGGTCGAAGGGACGAAGAGGCGGGCGGACCGGAAGGCAGGTGCGCCGGCCACAGCCATTCAGGAGGGTGCATGACCGGCCGGGCCACAGCGCACGCCGTACCGCCGGGACCGCAGGGATCACCGGGACCGCACGGATCACCGGGGGCGACCGGGACCTCCGCGGAGGGGGCCGCGTCCTCCCCCGCGGCGCGGGAATCCTCCTCGGGGGCCGCGGACTCCTCCGCTGCGGTGGCGGACGCCGGCAGCGGCAAGAGGGCGATCCTGCTGGCGGCGCGGCGGGCGTTCATGCGCAACCCGTACGCCGAGGTCACCATCCGCGGCATCGCGGCCGACGCCGGAGTGAGCCCGTCCCTGGTGGTCAAGCACTTCGGCCGCAAGGACGAACTCTTCAACGCCGTCGCCGACTTCGGTCCCGAGGCCGACGCCATCTTCGACGCGCCGCTGGACCGGCTGGGCCGGCACATGGTGCTCACCCTCGTCCGCCGCCGCCGGGCCTACGGTTCGGACCCGTTCCTGCGGGTGGTCTTCTCGCTCGGCAACCGCGACGAACGCGTCCTGCTGCGCGACCGCTTCCACGAACAGGTCACCCGGCGGCTGGCCGCCCGGCTCCCCGGTCCCGACGGCACGCTCCGCGCCGAACTCGTCGCGGGTCAGCTCATCGGCCTCGGCGCCGCGCTGAGCCTGCACTCCGAAGGGGAGGGGCCCCGCACCACCCCGGAGCGCCTCGCGGACCTCTACGCCCCGGCGCTCCAAACTCTGCTCACGGAGGCCGGGGCGGAGGCCGGGGCGGAGGGCGATCAGCCCGGATACGTGTCGTAGCAGTCGGGCACCGGGTAGTACAGCGCCTCCCACGTCAGAGCACCGATCACGCCGTCCTTCGGCAGCCCGTGGCACCCCTGGATCCACTTGACCTTCGTCAGGGTCGCGGCCCCGAACTTCCCGTCCACCTGTAGCTTCGGCACCAGCCCGCCCCACACGTTGCTCAGGCACTGCGCCTGCTTCACCGCGGCTCCGCTGCTGCCGGAGCGGAGCACCGGCCGGTTCGACGCCGAGGTGTACGCGCACCCGCCCGGCACGGCGGCCACGGTCAAAGCCGCCTCGGGCGAGGCCGCGGCGGCCCCGGGCGCGACGGCGAAGGCCCCCAGCGTCAGGGCGGCGGCGCCTGCGAGGCCGACGACACGGCGCGCCAAGGCACTCGCGGGCTTCGGGGAGGAGAGGGCGGACGAGGAGGCGGTACGGGAGACGGTCATGCCGGAACCTCCGGTTCGGGGTACGACGGGCTCCGGCGGGCCGACCGGGTGCGGCCCGGCCCGCCTCGCTGGAGCGCGCACCGAGATCCGGACCGGGACGTCCCGTGCGGGATGTCCCGCGGAGCCCCGGCGGTCCGCGGTGCGTCCATCAACGTAACCACAGGTGAGCGCGGTGAGCAGGGCGTGCGGTGGGGCGTGCGGTGGAGCGGGGAGAGCGCGGGGCACGCTGGGGTGGTGCGCAGGGGCGCTGCGCACGGCCCGGGGCGCCCGGGGCGCCTGAGGCTCCCGGGGCGCCTAGGGCGCGCTTGAGGCGCCGGAGCGTCGCCCGTGCATCCCGGCGGTTGCGGGGACCTCGGCCGTGCGTCCCGGCGGTTGCGGGGACCTCGGCCGTGCGTCGGGGCGAGGGGGCCTCACCAGACGAGGACGCCCCCGCCGATCGCCAGGGCCCGGTGGCAGGCGTCCTCGATGTTCGCCAGCCGGTCCCCGACCGACCGCAGGCCGTCCGGGGAGGTACCGTCCGCCGCGCCCCGGGCGATCAGCACGAGGTTCTCCCGCAGCAGCGCGCACTCGTCCAGCAACTCGACGACCTCCTCCGGCCGGGCGACGAGCCAGCCGTCGAGGATGCGGGGGAAGAGCCGCGCCCCCAGGGAACGCACCGCCGGGGAACCCCAGACCGACTCGCGCCAGGACTCCGTACCGGCCATGTCCGAGCTCCCGCCGGGAACGTCCTGTACCCGCGACTCGCCGTGCTCGTCCACCAGGAACACGTCCACGCTCAGGGTCATGACGGCAGTGCAGCACGGGAGCCGAAGCAGGAGCCACCGGGTTTCCCGCGCGGCGCGGGGAGAGGGTGTCGAGCGAGGGGTTCCAGACGCCGAGGACATCGAGGCCGGCGGCGACCTCGGCCCCAACGTCCACGTCTTCGACCCGTCGACGCCGGCCGGCGTAGGTGAAGGTGATGCCGAGGAAGACGCGCAGCGGCAGCAGGGCGTACC
>NZ_JBHWZJ010000529.1:0-3758 GCF_042728415.1 Streptomyces sp. NPDC060198
GCCGTGACCGGCCTCCCGCACCCGTTCTCCGGCGGCCGGCTACGGCACGGGCGTGGCGTGCGGGGTGCACGTCACGTCGCGGCTGTCGGTGCGGCCGGTGAGCAGATAGGTGTTCACCCGGTCGTTGACGCAGGTGTTCAGGAGACCGGTGACGCCGTGCGATCCGGCGTCCTTCTCGGTGATCAGCCGGGAACCCTTGAACCGCTTGTGCAGTTCGACGGCTCCCTCGTACGGCGTGGCGGCGTCACGCGTGGACTGGACGATCAGGACGGGCGGGAGCCCCTTGCCCGTCTTCACCTCCAGAGGCGTCTGCCGCTTGGTCGGCCAGGTGGCGCAGGGGAGGTTCATCCACGCGTTGGCCCAGGTCAGGAACGGGTAGTCGCGGTGCAGCCGGGTGTTGTCGCGGTCCCAGGTGCGCCAGCTGGTGGGCCACTGCGCGTCCGCGCACTCGACCGCGGTGTACACGGCGTTGCTGTTCTCGGTGGCGGCGTTGCCCGCGGTGTCACTGAGGTCGGGGGCGACGGCGTCGACGAGCGCCTGGGTGTCGCCTGCCCGGTAGGCGCTCCAGGTCCGGGCCACGGGTGCCCAGGAGGAGTCGTAGTACGGCGCGCTCTGGAAGAATCCGATGAGTTCGGCCGGGCCGACGACGCCGCCGATGGGGTTCTTCTTGGCGGCGGCGCGCAGGGTGAGCCAGGCCGTCTCGACCTTCTGGGGCGTGTCGCCGATGTGGTAGACGGAGTCGTTGCGGGCGACCCACGCCTGCCAGTCCTCCCAGCGGTTCTGGAAGGCGACGTCCTGGTTGAGGTTGGCCTCGTACCAGATGTTGCCCTGCTCCGGGTTGACGACGCTGTCGACGACCATGCGGCGCAGGTGCCCGGGGAAGAGCGTTCCGTATACCGCACCGAGGTAGGTGCCGTAGGAGACGCCCAGGTAGTTCAGCTTCCTCTCGCCGAGTGCGGCCCGGATCACGTCCAGGTCGCGCGCGGTGTTGAGAGTGGTCATCTGCGGCAGCAGATCGCCGCTGCGCTCGGCGCAGCCGGCCGCGTACTCGGCGGCGAGCTTGCGCTGGGCCAGCTTGTCCGCCTCGGTGTCGGGGACCGGGTCGGCCTTGGGGACCTTGACGTACTCCTGCGGGTCGGCGCAGGAGATGGGGGCGGAGTGGCCCACGCCGCGCGGGTCGAAGCCCACGAAGTCGTAGGCAGCGGCGACCTTGGTCCAGATCGGGTTCTTGTTGGTGATCCGGGTCGGGAAGCGCAGGCCGGAGCCGCCGGGACCACCGGGGTTGTAGATGAGGGCGCCCTGGCGTTCGGCGGCCGTCCCGGTGCTCGCGTGGCGGTCGACGGCCAGCTCGATCTGCTTGCCGTTCGGCTTCGTGTAGTCGAGCGGGACGGTCACCCAGCCGCACTGGATGGGCGTGGGGAGCGCGTAGTCGGCGGGGCAGTCCGCCCAGTCGATGCCCGCGCGGGCTGCGCGTTGCGCGGCGATCGCGGCTCCACGCGCTTCGGCCGCGCCGGTGTGCCGGTGGTCCGCTCCGGCCGCCGGTGCGGCCGTCATGCCCGCTATGAGCGTCCCCGCGATCAGAGTGCCGGCCGCGCCGAGCACTGCGGTGCGTCTCAAAGTGGAACCTCCCCCATGGGTTGCCGTGCCGTGCCGCGTCCGTGCGGCACTGATCTACGGTTTCCCGCGGATCATTTCCCCTGTGAGGTTCCTGAGAACAGTGCGCATCCACCTTTCTTTACCCAACCGATAACCGGTAACAGCGTTACCGGTCATCGGACTTGGCTGGTAGTGACCACCAAGTTCCATTCGCTTCAGCTTCGTTGAGCTGCACTTTCACCGCCCAGTACGAGTTCCATGGCCTCGTCCAGGACCCCGCGCAGCAGACGGGCGTCGGCGGCGACGGCCGTGACCAGTGCGGCGGGTCCCGCCAGCGGGGTGAGGACCGCGGTGGGGCCGAGCAGACGCGCGGCCATCGGCTTCTCCTCGAACTCCGGCATCACGATCAGGAGTTGGCCTACGGCCCGATGGCCGCCCAGCACGGCGGGCCCGTCCCAGCCGCCCGGCGCTCCGGGGCCGTAGCCGAGCTCCTGGTCGAGCAGCGGGCGCCCCGTGCGCCGCACGGTGAGGCGGGTGGTCAGAGCGCCCGTGGATTCGCCGTGGCGGCCGAGGACCTGCTCTTCCCTGAACACCAGCCGGGCGGTGGCGGCGAGTTCGACGGTGGTGGTCATCCGCAGTTCGCTGCCGCGGGCGGAGATCAGCTGCTCCGGGAGCCAGCGCAGCTCCGCCTCCTCGTCCACGGTCAGCCGGACGTCGTAGCGGGCGGGCCCGGGGCCGGGGAGCGCCACCGTGGCGGCGGCGGCACCGACGGTGAGCCGCGCCCCGCACGCGACCTCCGCCTCGACGGCGAGGCGGTCGCCGCCGAGGGGTGCGCTCATGGCACCGACGACCGTGACACCGGCGTACGGGGCCGGGGCCCGGGTCCGGCGGAGCGCGAGGGGGCCGTCGCTCTCCAGTACCGGCAGCACGGTGGAGCCCCGCCCGTCCCGGGCGGCACGGATGCGGGCGGTCGCGACGATGCTCACGAGGACCAGGCGGCGAGCTGCGACCGTACCCATCCAGCCACCGGCGCGACTCCGTCGGCTGAGGTCAACGAGGTGAACACGACCGGCAGTTCACCGCGTTGCTTGGCCGCGTCCTCGGCCATCCGGCCCAGGTCGGACCCGACGTACGGAGCAAGGTCGGTCTTGTTGACGACGAGCAGGTCGGCGGTGGTCACGCCGGGGCCGCCCTTGCGGGGGATGTCGTCACCGCCGGCCACGTCGATGACGAACACCTGGGCGTCGACCAGCCCTCTGGAGAAGGTGGCGGTGAGGTTGTCGCCGCCCGACTCAACGAGGATGAGGTCGAGCGGTCCGACGCTGTCCTCCAGGTCCTCGACCGCTTCGAGGTTGGCGGAGATGTCGTCGCGGATGGCGGTGTGGGGGCAGGCGCCGGTCTCGACGGCCTGGATGCGCTCGGGCGGGAGTACCGCGTTGCGGAGCAGGAACTCCGCATCCTCGCGGGTGTAGATGTCGTTGGTGACCACGGCGATGGAGAACTCGTCGCGCAGGGTCCGGCAGAGGGCGGCGACGGTGGCGGTCTTGCCGGAGCCGACCGGCCCGCCCAGTCCGATGCGCAGGGCGCGGCGGGTGCCGTCCGGCCGTGCGGCGTCCGCGCCGACCGCGGCGGGCCCGTCGTGCGAGTGGTCGAGATGCATGGTGCGGCTCCTGAGTGGCGAAGGGCTACGAGGCGAAGAGGCGGACCGGCCACGTGGCGTGGGTCTCGGCGGCGATGTCGAGCAGCGGGGCCGATGCCGCGGGGAGGGCGTCGATGCCCCGCCGAGCGGCGGCAGCCGCCCGTTCGGCGACGCGGTCGAGTTCGGGGGCGAGCCGGGCGAGGACGGCGGTGGCCTCGAAGGGGTCGAGCGAGAGCAGCCGGACGACGGCGGTGGAGGGCCCGCCGACCGCCTCGTACGCGGCGCAGTACGCGGCGTCCTCGGGGGTCAGGCCGGCCGAGGCCGCGGTGAGTCCGAGGACGACGGGCTGGTGGGCGCCGCGCGGCCGAGCGGCCGCGAGCGCGTCCAGGGCGGGACTCGGCCAGGTGGACCTGGCGGCCCTCATCAGCTGGCGGCCGAGTTTGCGGGCGGTGGCCCGCAGGGCGGGTGAGGGCGTGCGGGCGTCCGCCGCCTCGTCGAGCGCGAGCGGCTCGTGGCCCAGGGC
>NZ_JBHWZJ010000530.1:0-3735 GCF_042728415.1 Streptomyces sp. NPDC060198
CCACGGGGGCGGGCACCCCGGCCCGGCGGACCGCCGTCCCGGTCCACCGGCTCACCGTGCTGTACGACCCCCACTGCCCGCTCTGCGTCCACGTGCGCCACTGGCTGCGCAGGCAGCGCCAGCTCGTCCCGCTGGACCTGGTGCCCGCCGCCTCGGAGGAGGCCCGCCGGCGGTTCCCGGCGCTGGACCCCGCGACGACGCTGGAGGAGATCACCGTCGTCGGCGACCAGGGACAGGTCTACCGGGGGCCTGCGGCCTGGATCGTCTGCCTCTGGGCTCTCGCCGACCACCGGTCGAAGGCGCACTGGCTCACCACCCCGGCGGGCCGCCCCTTCGCCCGCGCGACGGCGCTGGCCGCCGCGAAGTACCGGTCGGTGACGGCCGCGCCCTGCGGCCCGGACGGCACCTGCGCGGTCCCCGCGCCGGGGACCGACGGATAGCCTGGGGCCGTGGCGAAGGACGAGCAGGACACCAGGGCCGAGAACGGCGCGACGGACGGACGGCACCCGCACGAGGAGGCGGCGGACGCACGGACGGCGCGGGCCTCGGCGCCCCGGGACACCGAGGCGCCCGCGGTCCACTCCCCCGCCCCAGCGGCGGCCGAGGCCGGCGCCACCACCGACGTGAAGGCCGCCGGCCGGAGCTCCGCCAAGAGCGAGCAGACCCGCACGGTCATCCTGGAGACGGCTCTGCGGCTCTTCCAGGAACGCGGTTACGACAAGACCACCATGCGGGCCATCGCCCAGGAGGCGGGCGTCTCGGTCGGCAACGCGTACTACTACTTCGCCGGCAAGGAGCACCTCGTCCAGGGCTTCTACGACCGCATCGGCGCGGACCACCGGGCCGCCGCCCGGATCGTCCTGGACCGCGAGACCGATCTGGAAGCCCGCCTCGCGGGCGTACTGACCGCCTGGCTGGACGTGGCCACGCCGTACCACGAGTTCGCGGCGCAGTTCTTCAAGAACGCGGCCGACCCGGACAGCCCGCTCAGCCCCTTCTCCGCGGAGTCGGAACCCGCCCGCCAGGCCGCCATCGCCCTGCACCGCGAGGTGCTGGCGGGCTCGAAGGCGAAGGTCCCCGAGGAGCTGGCGGACGCCCTGCCGGAGCTGATGTGGCTCTCCCAGATGGGCCTGGTCCTCTACTGGGTGTTCGACCGCACCCCGGACCGCGAACGCACCCGGCGGCTCGCCGTCCGGGGTGCCCGGCTCACCACGCGGGGCGTCGCGCTCGCCCGTTTCCGGGTGCTGCGGCCGCTGGTGCGCGAGGTGCACGAGCTGTTCACGGACTTCCTGCCGGGGATGGCATCGGCAGCGGTGGCGAACAAGAGGAAGTGACGCCCCTCCCGGCGGCGCACCCTTCCCGTCCTTTGACATACCTATGTCCTCAGACCTAAAATCCGGACCATGCCCGCCACTCGCGCGTCCGCGCAGGACGACTCCCGAGCCTCCGCGCTCGCGTCCGTCCTGCCCGCGCTGAACCGGGCACTGGACCGTCGGATCGCCCAGGACTTCCCGGGCCCCAAGCCGCCGGAGGGGCAGCTCGCGCTGCTGCGTTTCGTGTCGAGTCACGAGGGCTCCACCGTCCGCGAGGCGGCCGACGCGCTGCTGATGCGGCCGAACAACGTGAGCGCCCTCGTCTCCCGGCTCACCGTGGCAGGGCTGCTGGAGCGCCGCCCCGACCCCGCGGACAAGCGCGTCGCGCATCTGTACCCGACCTCCCGGGCCAGGCGCGAACTGGCCGAGGTCCGGCGCCTCCAGGGCGTCCACCTCGCCCGCGCGCTGGAGTCCCTCACCGATGGTGAGCAGGACGCGCTGGGGTCCGCGCTCGGCGCGCTGAACGCGCTGACGGACGCGCTGCACCCGGCGCCCGCGGCCGAGTAACTCCCTCCCCGGAGACCCGGGACACCAGGGCCGCCAGGGGACACCCGGAGATCCCAGGAGATCTGCGGGGCTCCCTCCGATCCTGCGCGCACCCCGGCCCACCCGCGCGCCCTTCCGGCACCGCGGCCCCTGCGGCGTTCCAGGACGCACCGCCCGCGTGGCACACCCCCGGACACCCGGGGGCCTTCGGGCTTTTCCGGCAACCCCTCCCTCAGAAGGACAAGGCACACCCATGTCGTCCACCACCGTGGATCTCTCGCCCCAGCCCGCTTCCTCCCCACCCCCGGCGGCCGCCTCCGCGGGACGCCGCGCGAACCCCTGGCTGACGCTCGTGGCCGTCTCCTTCGGGCTGTTCATGGTCCAGCTCGACGCCTCGGTGGTGGCCATCGCCAACCCCGAGATAGGTCGCGAACTCGACGCGTCCACGGCCGGCCTCCAGTGGGTGACCAACGCGTACCTGCTGGCCCTCGCCGCCTCGCTGATCCTGGGCGGCAAGCTCGGCGACCGGTTCGGCCGGCGCACCTACTACCTGGTGGGGGTCGTCGGCTTCACGCTCGCCTCCGTCGCCATCGGATTGTCGGGCTCGATCGAGGGCGTCGTCGCCTTCCGCGTGCTCCAGGGCTTCTTCGGCGGTCTGCTGATGCCGAACACGTTGGGTCTGCTCCGCGCGGTCTTCCCGCCGCGCAGATTCGGCATGGCGGTCGGTCTGTGGGCGATGGTCTCGACCGTGTCCACGGCGCTCGGCCCGATCGTCGGCGGCCTGCTGGTCGAGAACGTCGGCTGGGAGTCGGTCTTCTGGGTCAACGCGCCCATCGGCGTGATCGCGGTACTGGTCAGCGCGTTCGTGCTGCCGCAGAGCAAGGACTCCACGGGGCACCACCGCTTCGACGTGCCCGGAGTGGTGCTGCTGGCGGCCGGTCTGATCTGTGTGGTCTTCGGTGTGGTCAAGGGTGAGACCTGGGGCTGGGGTTCGGCCGGGACGCTCGGCACGATCCTCGCGGGCTTGCTGGTCCTGGTGGCCTTCGGTTTCTACGAGACGCGCCAGGAGCACCCGTTGCTGCCGATGCGGCTCTTCCGCATCCGCTCCCTGACGATCGGCGCGGTCGTCACCGCGCTGAACTTCTTCGTGATGCTCGGCGTGCTCTTCTTCGTGATGCTCTACCTCCAGAACGTGCGGGGCTTCTCACCGGTGGAGGCCGGAGTGCGCATCCTGCCGCTGAGCCTGGCCTCGCTGGTGGCCGCGCCGCTGGGAGCCGCGCTGACCGGTCGCTTCGGTCCGCGTCTGACCATGCCGCTGGGCATGGTGCTCCAGGCGGCCGCGACCTTCACCATGCTGACCTGGGAGACCGATTCGTCGTACGCGACGATGTGGCCGCCGTTCATCGCGCTCGGGCTGGGGGTCGGCATCGTGCTCTCCGCGTCCTCGGACGCGATCGTCGGACAGGCGCCGGTCAGGGACGGCGGAGTGGCGGGTGGCCTCCAGGCCACCGCGCTGCAGATCGGCGGGGCGCTCGGCACCTCGGTGCTGGTCTCGTTGATCAGCGGCCGGGTCGGCTCCACGCTCGTCGGCGAGCTGACCGGTGCGGGGGTGCCCGCGCAGGTCGCGGACGGCCTGGCCAGGACCGGGGACGCGGTGTCCATGGGCGTCGCCCCGGTCTCCGCCGCGATGCCCGCCCCGCTGCGGGCGGCCGTCGTGGAGGGCAGCGGCCAGGCGTTCATGAACGGCGTGCACACCGCCGTCACCGTCACCGGCGTCCTCTGCCTGGTGGGGGCCGTCATCGCGGCCGCGGGCCTGCGCCGGGGACCCACCGCCCACTGACGGACCCTCGCCCGGCCCCGTACGCACGGGAACGGC
>NZ_JBHWZJ010000531.1:0-3722 GCF_042728415.1 Streptomyces sp. NPDC060198
CACCGGAGCACGACCTCGCGGGGGCCGGCGTGGGACGTCGACGACAGGACGGTCCTCGGCGTCCGCGACTCCTCGTCAGGCGCGGCCGGCTTCCGCTCCGCGCCCGAAGGGACGTCGTCGCAGGTCGCCCGCGCGGCCCGGTCGCGCGGGCGGCGGTCGGCGTCCGCCCGCCGTCCGGCTCCGACCTCCACATGTCCCGGAGCGGCGTCTGCGCCTCCTTCGGTGCGGCCAGGTCGATTTGCCGGCCCCGCCGGGTGTCCCGGGTGAGCATGTGGTCGCTGTGGAAGCCGTCCGGCCGCGCACGAAACGTCCGTCTGCTGGACCGGGGCCGGCCCGGCCCTCAGGTCGTGGGAGGATCGGGGGTGGCGGGCCAGGGCCGCGCACCCGGCCGTGCCGTCGCAGTTTTAGCGCGCGAGCAGGAGGAGCACCGTTGAGCAGGTTGCGCTGGCTGACCGCGGGGGAGTCGCACGGCCCCGCACTCGTGGCGACGCTGGAGGGTCTTCCCGCCGGCGTCCCGGTCACCACGGAGATGGTGGCCGACGCCCTCGCCCGGCGGCGGCTCGGTTACGGGCGCGGTGCCCGGATGAAGTTCGAGCAGGACGAGGTCACCTTCCTCGGCGGCGTACGCCACGGCCTCACCATGGGGTCCCCGGTCGCCGTCATGGTCGGCAACACCGAGTGGCCCAAGTGGGAACAGGTCATGTCCGCCGACCCGGTCCCCGAGGAGGAGCTGGCCGCGCAGGCCCGCAACGCCCCGCTGACGCGCCCCCGGCCCGGCCACGCCGACCTGGCGGGCATGCAGAAGTACGGATTCGACGAGGCCCGGCCGATCCTGGAGCGCGCCAGCGCCCGGGAGACCGCCGCCCGCGTGGCGCTCGGCGCCGTCGCCCGCTCCTACCTCAAGGAGACCGCGGGCATCGAGATCGTCAGCCACGTCGTCGAACTGGCCGCCGCCAAGGCGCCGTACGGCGTGCTGCCGACCCCGGCCGACGTGCCCGCGCTCGACGCCGACCCGGTCCGCTGCCTCGACGCCGACGCGTCGAAGGCGATGGTCGCCGAGATCGACCAGGCCCACAAGGACGGCGACACCCTCGGCGGAGTCGTCGAGGTACTCGCGTACGGCGTGCCGGTGGGACTCGGCTCGCACGTGCACTGGGACCGTCGCCTCGACGCCCGGCTCGCCTCCGCCCTCATGGGCATCCAGGCGATCAAGGGCGTGGAGGTCGGCGACGGCTTCGACCTCGCCCGGGTGCCCGGCTCCAAGGCCCACGACGAGATCCTCGTCACCGAGGACGGCATCAAGCGTGCCACCGGCCGTGCCGGCGGCACCGAGGGCGGCCTGACCACCGGTGAGCTGCTGCGGGTCCGCGCCGCGATGAAGCCGATCGCGACCGTGCCCCGGGCGCTGGCCACCGTCGACGTGGTGACCGGCGAGCCCGCCAAGGCCCACCACCAGCGTTCCGACGTCTGTGCCGTGCCGGCCGCCGGAATCGTCGCCGAGGCGATGGTCGCCCTGGTGCTCGCCGACGCCGTCGCCGAGAAGTTCGGCGGGGACAGCGTCGCCGAGACGCGCCGGAACGTGCGGGGGTACCTCGACAACCTGCAGATCCGATGAGCGCGCCGCTGGTCGTCCTCGTCGGTCCCATGGGGGTCGGCAAGTCCACGATCGGTGAGCTGCTCGCCGGGCTGCTCGGAGCCCCGTACCGCGACACCGACGCCGATGTGGTGGCGACGGCGGGCAAGCCCATCTCGGAGATCTTCTTCGACGAGGGCGAGGAGCGCTTCCGCGAACTGGAGCGCCACGCCGTGCGCGAGGCCGTCGCCGGGCACACCGGTGTGCTCGCGCTCGGCGGCGGGTCCGTGCTCGACGAGGACACCCGGGACCTGCTGGCCGGGCATGCGGTCGTCTACCTCTCCATGGACGTGGAAGAGGCGGTCAAGCGCGTCGGACTGGGCACCGCGCGACCGCTGCTCGCGGTCAATCCGCGCCGGCAGTGGCGCGAGATGATGGAACTCCGCCGCCACCTGTACGAAGAGGTGGCGCGGGTGACCGTCGCCACCGACGACCGCACCCCCGAGGAGATCGCCCGCGAGATCCTCGACGCACTGGAACTGCCGGAACGCGACACCACGCCCGGCCGGGAGAAGACAGCAATGACCGAGCAGGCACCCACCCGCATCCAGGTCGCCGGCACCGCGGGCAGCGACCCGTACGAAGTGCTGGTCGGCCGGCAGCTCCTCGGCGAACTGCCGAGGCTCATCGGCGACCGCGCCAAGCGCGTCGCGGTGCTGCACCCCGAGGCACTCGCCGAGACCGGCGAGGCGGTCCGCGAGGACCTCGCATCCCAGGGGTACGAGGCCATCGCGATCCAGCTGCCGAACGCCGAGGAGGCCAAGACCGTCGAGGTCGCGGCCTACTGCTGGAAGGCGCTCGGGCAGACCGGCTTCACCCGCAGCGACGTCATCGTCGGTGTCGGCGGCGGAGCCACCACCGACGTCGCGGGGTTCGTCGCGGCGAGCTGGCTGCGCGGGGTGCGCTGGATCGCGGTCCCCACCACGGTCCTCGGCATGGTCGACGCGGCCGTCGGCGGCAAGACGGGCATCAACACCGCCGAGGGCAAGAACCTCGTCGGCGCCTTCCACCCGCCGGCCGGGGTGCTCTGCGACCTGGCCGCCCTGGACTCGCTCCCGGTGCACGACTACGTCTCCGGGATGGCCGAGATCATCAAGGCCGGCTTCATCGCCGACCCGGTGATCCTCGACCTCGTCGAGTCCGACCCCGAGGGTGCCCGTACGCCCGCCGGACCGCACACCGCCGAGCTGATCGAGCGCTCCATCCGGGTCAAGGCCGAGGTCGTCTCCAGCGACCTCAAGGAGGCCGGACTCCGCGAGATCCTCAACTACGGCCACACCCTCGGCCACGCGATCGAGAAGAACGAGCGCTACAAGTGGCGTCACGGCGCCGCCGTCTCGATCGGCCTGGTCTTCGCCGCCGAGCTGGGCCGGCTCGCCGGCCGGCTCGACGACGCCACCGCCGACCGGCACCGCACCGTCCTCGCGTCGGTCGGTCTGCCGCTCACCTACCGGGGCGACCAGTGGCCGCGCCTGCTGGAGAACATGAAGCTCGACAAGAAGTCCCGCGGCGACCTGCTGCGCTTCATCGTCCTCGACGCGCTCGGCAAGCCCACCGTCCTGGAGGGCCCGGACCCTGCCGTCCTGCTCGCCGCCTACGGAGAGGTCTCCGCGTGACCCGTCACGTGCTCGTGCTGAACGGCCCGAACCTCGGCCGCCTGGGCTCCCGCGAGCCCGACGTCTACGGGGCCACCTCGTACGCCGGGCTCGTCGAGACCTGCCAGTCGCTCGGCAAGGAGCTCGGCTTCGACGTCGAGGTCCGCGAGACCAACGACGAGGGCCAGATGATCCGCTGGCTCCACGAGGCAGCGGACGGTTCGGTCCCGGTGGTCATCAACCCCGGTGCGTTCACCCACTACTCGTACGGGATGAGGGACGCGGCCTCGCAGCGCACCGCGCCCCTCATCGAGGTGCACATCTCCAACCCGTACGCGCGCGAGGAGTTCCGGCACACCTCCGTGGTCGCGCCGATCGCCACCGGGACCGTCGCGGGATTCGGCATCGGCTCCTACCGGCTGGCGCTGCGCGCGCTGGCCGAAGAGCTGACGGACTGACCCGGCGTCACCGGCCACCGGGTGCCCGCGTGCGGG
>NZ_JBHWZJ010000532.1:0-3714 GCF_042728415.1 Streptomyces sp. NPDC060198
GGGGCGCGTCCGGAGCGGTTCGCCCCCGTGAGTCCCGGCCGGGGCGGGACTAGATTCGGAACCATGGCCGACGCGAAGCGCGAGATCGAGCGGAAGTACGAAGCGGCTCCCGGCATCGGGCTGCCCGACCTCATCGGGGTGGCCAGAACGGCCGCGTCCGTACCACGCGGGGTCGTGGAACTCGACGCCGTCTACTACGACACCGAGGACTTCCGGCTGACGGCCGGCTCCGTGACCCTGCGCCGCAGGACCGGCGGCGACGACGCGGGCTGGCACGTGAAGTTCCCCGTCGCCCCCGGCGTACGCGACGAGATCCGCGCGCCGCTCTCCGCCACCCTGCCCGACGCACTCGCGGAGCTGATCCGCTCCCGGGTCCGCGACCGGCCCGTGGTCCCGGTCGTCCGGCTGCTCTCCTCACGGGACGTCCACCACCTCGCCGACGCCGAGGGCCGGTTGCTCGCCGAGCTGAGCGTCGACACCGTCCTGGCCGAGCGGCTCACCGAGGACGGCGCCGGAGCCACCGTCGGGTGGACCGAGATCGAGGTGGAGCTCGCCGACGACGGCGACCCCGCCTACCTGGACGCCGTGGAGGAGCGGCTCGCCGCGGCGGGCGTACGCCCCTCGGCCTCCGCCTCCAAGGTGGCCCGCGCACTCGCCGAGACGGCACCGGGGGAGTGGTCGGCGCAGGGAGCGGGGGACGAGGAGCCCGGGGACACCGCGGGCGGGCAGGTCCTCGCCCACCTACGCCGGCAGATCGGCACGATCGTCACCCTCGACCCGGCGGTCCGCCGCGACCTGCCCGACGCGGTGCACCGGATGCGGGTCGCCACCCGGCGGCTGCGCAGCGCCTTCAAGACGTACCGCAAGGTGCTCGAACGGACCGTCACCGACCCGGTCGGGGCCGAGCTGAAGTGGCTCGCCGCCGAGCTGGGTACCGTCCGGGACCACGAGGTGCTGGAGGCGCGTCTGTCCCACCGCGTCGACGAGGTGGAAAGCGCCCTGCTGCTGGGACCCGTGCGCGGTCGGCTGGAGCGGTGGGGAGCGGTGGAACGCGCCGGGGCCCGCCGCCGCGTCCTGGCGGTGCTCGACGGGGAGCGGTACCTCGCGCTGCTCGGCGCCCTGGACGCGCTGCTCGCCCACCCGCCCCTGTTGCCCGCGGCCGGCGAGGACGCCGCCGGGACCCTCACCCGGGCGGTGCTGAAGGACCACGACCGGCTCACCGCCCGCGTCCAGCACGCCCTGGACCTGCCGCCCGGCCCCGGCCGGGACCTCGCGATGCACGAGGCCCGTAAGGCGGCCAAGCGCACCCGGTACGCGGGCGAGGCCGCCCGCCCCGTCCTCGGCAAGCCCGCGAAGCGGCTCGCCAAGCGGGTCAAGGCGGTCCAGAGCCTGCTCGGCGACCACCAGGACGGGGTGATCGCCCGCGAGGCCCTGCGCGCTCTGGCCGTGCACGCCCACGGAGCCGGTGAGTCCGCTTTCACCTGGGGACTTCTGTACGGCCGCGAGGAGGCGTCGGCGGCCCGGCTGGAGCTCCGGCTGCCGCACGTGTGGGCGCGGGCGTCCGAGGCCCGGTTGCGGGCGGCGTCGAAGAGCTGAGCAGCGGGGTACGCTGGATGGTCACCCCTGCCAGCTCACGAAGGTTCGCGAGATGTCTGCCGAGTCGGTCTTCCCACAGCTCGAAGCTCTGCTCCCGCATGTGCAGAAGCCCATCCAGTACGTCGGCGGTGAGCTGAACTCCACCGTCAAGCCGTGGGACGAATGCGACGTCCGCTGGGCGCTCATGTACCCCGACGCCTACGAGGTCGGTCTGCCCAACCAGGGCGTCATGATCCTCTACGAGGTGCTCAACGAGCGCGAAGGGGTCCTCGCCGAGCGCACCTACAGCGTCTGGCCGGACCTCGAAGAGCTGATGCGCGAGCACGAGGTGCCGCAGTTCACGGTGGACAGCCACCGGCCCGTCGGCGCGTTCGACGTCTTCGGGCTGAGCTTCTCCACCGAGCTCGGCTACACCAACATGCTCACGGCCCTGGACCTGGCGGGCATCCCGCTGGAGGCCAAGGACCGCACGATGGACGACCCGATCGTGCTCGCGGGCGGCCACGCCGCGTTCAACCCCGAGCCCATCGCCGACTTCATCGACTGCGCGGTCATCGGCGACGGCGAGCAGGCGGTCCTGGAGATCACCGAGATCGTCCGCGCCTGGAAGGCCGAGGGCCGGCCCGGCGGCCGGGACGAGGTGCTGTTCCGCCTCGCCCGTACCGGCGGCGTCTACGTCCCGCGCTTCTACGACGTCGAGTACCTCCCGGACGGCCGCATCGCCCGTGTCGTGCCCAACAAGTCGGGCGTGCCGTGGCGTGTGTCCAAGCACACCGTCATGGACCTCGACGAGTGGCCCTACCCGAAGCAGCCGCTGGTCCCGCTCGCCGAGACCGTCCACGAGCGGATGTCCGTCGAGATCTTCCGCGGCTGCACCCGCGGCTGCCGTTTCTGCCAGGCCGGCATGATCACGCGCCCCGTGCGGGAGCGAAGCATCACCGGCATCGGCGAGATGGTCGACCGCGGTCTGAAGGCGACCGGCTTCGAGGAGGTCGGCCTGCTCTCGCTCTCGTCCGCGGACCACTCCGAGATCGGCGAGATCGCCAAGGGCCTCGCCGACCGGTACACCGAGGACAAGGTCGGCCTCTCCCTGCCGTCCACCCGCGTCGACGCGTTCAACGTGGACCTCGCCAACGAGCTGACCCGCAACGGCCGCCGTTCCGGTCTCACCTTCGCCCCCGAGGGCGGTTCCGAGCGCATGCGCAAGGTCATCAACAAGATGGTCTCGGAGGAGGACCTGATCCGTACGGTCTCCACGGCGTACGGCAACGGCTGGCGCCAGGTGAAGCTGTACTTCATGTGCGGCCTGCCCACCGAGACCGACGAGGACGTCCTCCAGATCGGCGACATGGCGGTCAACGTGATCGCCAAGGGCCGCGAGGTGTCCGGTCAGAACGACATCCGCTGCACCGTCTCCATCGGCGGGTTCGTTCCCAAGCCGCACACCCCGTTCCAGTGGGCGCCGCAGCTGAGCGCCGAGGACACCGACGCGCGGCTCAAGAAGCTCCGTGACAAGATCCGGGGCGACAAGAAGTACGGCCGCTCCATCGGATTCCGCTACCACGACGGCAAGCCCGGCATCGTCGAGGGCCTCCTCTCGCGCGGCGACCGGCGCGTCGGCTCCGTCATCCGCGCCGTGTACGAGGACGGCGGCCGCTTCGACGGCTGGCGCGAGCACTTCAGCTACGACCGCTGGATGGCCTGCGCCGACAAGACGCTGCCCGGCTTCGGTCTGGACGTCGACTGGTACACCACCCGCGAGCGGACC
Organism: Streptomyces sp. NPDC060198; assembly: GCF_042728415.1. NCBI lineage: Bacteria > Bacillati > Actinomycetota > Actinomycetes > Kitasatosporales > Streptomycetaceae > Streptomyces > Streptomyces sp. NPDC060198. The sequence continues at coordinate 3,365 of NZ_JBHWZJ010000532.1, forward strand.
TACGAGGAGGTCCTGCCCTGGGACCACCTCGACTCCGGCCTCGACAAGGACTGGCTCTGGGAGGACTGGCAGGACTCGCTCGACGAGACCGAGGTCGAGGACTGCCGCTGGACCCCCTGCTTCGACTGCGGCGTCTGCCCGCAGCTCGACCTGGTCGGCGGGCTCGGGGTCCGCCTCGATCCAGGCCTCGACCTGCTCGAGGAAGGCCGCGTGGCCGGCGCCGGCCTCGTACCCGGGGTCGTCGACCTCGTTGGCCAGGGGCTCGGGGTTCGTCATCTCACACCAACTTCGCGATCTGGGCGAGCAGGGAGCTGATCCGGGGGCCGGCAGCCTGGCCGGCCTCGATGACC
>NZ_JBHWZJ010000533.1:0-3700 GCF_042728415.1 Streptomyces sp. NPDC060198
GGCCCGGCGGATGATCCGCCGGGCCCGGGGTGAAGGTGCGTTCTTCCCGCCTGGGGCGGGAGGTGGGGCTGCTTACTGCGCGGGGCCCTCGATGGCCTCGGAGGTCAGCAGGCCGGCGTTGATCTCGCGGAGCGCGATCGACAGCGGCTTCTCGTGAACGTGGGTGTCGACGAGCGGACCGACGTACTCGAGGAGGCCTTCACCGAGCTGCGAGTAGTACGCGTTGATCTGGCGCGCGCGCTTGGCGGCGTAGATCACGAGGCTGTACTTCGAGTCGGTGGCCTCGAGGAGCTCATCAATCGGCGGGTTGATGATGCCCTCGGGCGTGGTGATGGAAGAGGACACTCTCTGCCTTCCGAAGGGGGTGTAGATCAAAGAGATCTTTGATGCTGCGGCTGCCGGCCGACGGTGATCCGTGCGGTCCGGCCGACGTTCCGCGCCGGCCGGGAGGCCGTTCGCGTCGGTTCGTCAGTCGCTCGTGGCACGGTGGTCGGAAGCCTGAAGCATCAAGGCTAGCAGCTCGCGTGCCACGTCCTCGACGGAGGTGTTGACGAGGGTGGTGTCGAACTCGGCCTCGGCGGCCAGTTCGACCTTGGCGGCGGCGAGCCTGCGCTCGATCACCTCGGGCGGTTCGGTGCCCCGGCCGGTGAGCCGGCGGACCAGCTCGTCCCAGCTCGGCGGGGCCAGGAAGACGAGCCGTGCGTCGGACATCGACTCGCGGACCAGCCGGGCGCCCTGGAGGTCGATCTCCAGCAGCACCGGCTCGCCGTTCTCCAGCCGGTCGAGGACGGCCCTGCGGGGGGTGCCGTAGCGGTTGCCCGCGAACTCCGCCCATTCGAGCAGCTCGCCGTTGGCGATCAGCTTGTCGAACTCCTGGTCGTCCACGAAGAAGTAGTGGACGCCGTTGCTCTCACCGGGGCGGGGCTTGCGGGTCGTCGCCGACACCGAGAGCCAGACCTCGGGGTGGACCTTGCGCATATGCGCGACGACCGTGCTCTTGCCGACCCCTGAGGGGCCGGAGAGCACGGTCAGCCGCGGACGTACGTCCGGGGGTACGGGGGACGTCCCCCGGGATGTTGCAGCCATGCAGCGATTATCCAGGTTCTCAGGGGTGCCTGAGAACGTCAGGCGGCTGAGCCGCCGAACTCTCGCTCCAAGGATGCGATCTGGTTGGAGCCGAGACCCCGGACTCTGCGGCTCTCGGAGATCCCGAGACGCTCCATGATCTGCTTGGCGCGGACCTTGCCCACGCCCGGCAGGGACTCAAGGAGTGCGGAGACCTTCATCTTGCCGATGACGTCGTTCTCCCGACCCTGCTTGATGACCTCGTGGAGCGAGGCGCCGGAGTGCTTGAGTCGATTCTTTACCTCGGCCCGCTCCCGGCGAGCCGCGGCGGCCTTTTCGAGCGCGGCTGCGCGCTGTTCAGGGGTAAGGGGCGGAAGAGCCACGCCTACGTCACCTCGGATGTCGATCTGTCGGATACGGACCGGTGAGGAACCTTTCGCCCCACACCTGGCGAGCCACGAACAACAACCTGTGCTCGTTGGCTCTCGACGGAGACTAGCGGCCAACCGCTCCGGAGTCAGCGAGAACGAACGAAAAGTCCTGGTCAGCCTTGGCCGACCAGGACATTTACCGCATAAAGCCCGGTATTTTGCTCAGGAATTCGTCAACTCGCTGTTATGTGTCGCATTCAACTATCCGTGAACGGCCGTACGGACCTCGTCGGCGAAGCGTGTCGCGGCCTCGCGCAGACCCGCGACGTCCGGACCGTGACGCAGAACACCCCGGCTCACGCTCGGCACCACGTTGCCCACCGATTCGCCGAACACGGCCGGCAGATCGGCCGGGGTGGCGCCCTGGGCACCGATCCCGGGAGCGAGCAGCGGACCGTTGATCGCCAGATTCACCCCGGCGTCCCCGAGGGTCGCGCCGACCACCGCGCCGACCGAACCCAGCGGCTCGGCTCCGGCGTTCTCGGCGGCCATGTGGTCGAGCATCAGCTGGGCGAGCGAGCGGCCGTCGGCCGCGGTCGAGCGCTGCACCTCGGCGCCCTCCGGGTTGGAGGTGAGCGCCAGCACGAAGACACCCGCGCCGGAGACGGCTGCGGCGTCGAGTGCCGGGCGCAGCGAGCCGAAGCCGAGGTACGGCGAGACGGTGACCGCGTCCGAGAACAGCGGCGAGTCCTTGTCCAGGTAGGTGGCCGCGTAGGCACCCATGGTGGAGCCGATGTCGCCGCGCTTGGCGTCCATGAGGACGAGCGCGCCAGCCGAGCGGGCCTCGGCGACGGCCGTCTCCAGGACGGCGACGCCGCGCGAGCCGAAGCGCTCGAAGAACGCGGACTGCGGCTTGAGGACGGCGACCCGGTCGGCGAGCGCCTCGACGACCGTGCGGGTGAAGCGCTCCAGGCCCGCGATGTCGTCGGACAGGCCCCAGGAGGCGAGCAGCGAGGCGTGCGGGTCGATGCCGACGCAGAGCGGTCCGCGGGTGTCCATGGCGCGGCGCAGGCGGGCGCCGAAGGGTTCGAGGGGCGCGGTTTCGAGGGTCACTGTGCGGCCTTCCGGGTGGCGGCGCCGACGGCTTCGGCGAGCGTGGCGTACGGGGATGCGGCCAGCCGGGCGGCCAGCCCCTTGTGGATCGCGCGGGCGTAGAACGGGCCCTCGTAGATGAAGGCGCTGTAGCCCTGGACGAGCGTGGCACCGGCCAGGATGCGCTGCCAGGCGTCCTCGGCGTTCTCGACGCCGCCGACGCCCACCAGGGTGATCCGGTCGCCCACGCGCGCGTAGAGCCTCGTGAGGACCTCCAGGGAGCGCGCCTTGAGCGGGGCGCCGGAGAGTCCGCCGGTCTCCCCGGTCAGGGAGGCGGACGAGCGCAGGCCGAGGCCGTCGCGGGCGATGGTGGTGTTGGTGGCGATGATGCCGTCGAGGCCGAGCTCCACGGCGAGGTCGGCGACGGCGTCGACGTCCTCGTCCGCGAGGTCGGGGGCGATCTTGACCAGCAGCGGGACACGGCGGTCGGTCACGGTGCGGTCGGCGGCCTCGCGCACGGCGGTCAGCAGCGGGCGCAGCGCTTCGGTGGCCTGGAGGTTGCGCAGGCCCGGGGTGTTGGGTGAGGAGACGTTGACCACGAGGTAGTCGGCGTGGGCGGCGAGGCGCTCGGTGGACTTCACGTAGTCGGCGGCGGCGTCGGCCTCCTCGACCACCTTGGTCTTGCCGATGTTGACGCCGACGGTGGTGCGGAAGACGGGCTCGCGGGCGCCGAGACGGGCGGCGACGGCGGCGGAGCCCTCGTTGTTGAAGCCCATGCGGTTGATCAGGGCGCGGTCGGCGACGAGGCGGAAGAGCCGCTTCTTCGGGTTGCCGGGCTGCGGCTCGCCGGTCACGGTGCCGATCTCGACGTGGTCGAAGCCGAGCATCGCCATGCCGTCGATCGCGATCGCGTTCTTGTCGAAGCCGGCGGCGAGGCCGAAGGGGCCGTGCATCCGCAGGCCGAGGGCCTCGGTGCGCAGGGCCTTGTACCGGGGGGCGAGCACCGCGGCGACGTACGTCCGCAGGACGGGGGTGCGGGCGGCGAGACGGATCCACCGGAAGGCCAGGTAGTGGGCCTGCTCGGTCTTCTCGGGCGCGATGGTGGGGCCCGGTACCGCGATCGACCCGGTGCGCGAGCCCTCGGAGGCCGTCTCCCCGGTCGCCGGTGTCGT
>NZ_JBHWZJ010000534.1:0-3697 GCF_042728415.1 Streptomyces sp. NPDC060198
GCTCCCGCTCGTCACGAGCGGGAGCGGGCCTCTTGCCGTGGCGGATGCGGCGGGCGCGGGCGCGCGTCCGCCCGCGTGGGGCGGCGCCGGACGTCTCACATGTACTCGAAGTACCGGTCGTACCAGTCCGCCTTTCCCGACTCCCCCTCGTCCTCGCCCTCTTCCTCTTCGGCCACTTCCGCGGCCACGAGCACCGCGGCCAGCTCCACGTCCGCCGCCGCCGGCAGGCGCGAGGGTCCTCGGTACGGCTCACGGAGCAGTCCGTCCGGGACGAAGGTGCAGCCCATGACCGTACAGACGCCGTTGAGCCACGTCGTGAGCTCCTCGGTCAGCCCCTCGCTGCCGCCGGGGAGGCCTTCGCCGTCCTCGACTCGGGCGGTGACGAAATAGCCGCCGAAGTTGCTCATCATGGCGTGCAGGGGCCGGCCGAGACCCGTCGTGTCTGCCGGAACGTCGATGACGCCGTAGAAACTGGCGTCCTGGCCCAGGCCGGTTGAGCAGGACGGGCCGAACCGTTCCTCGAAGGCCCTCACCAGCCGGGTGAAGCGGGTCCCCGCCGCCTCCAGGTCGAAGTCCGCGGGGCGTTCCAGGTTGCCGGGATCGTCGTGTTCCAGCAGGAGCATCCGGATCGGGTCACTCGGGAGCATGTCGTGCCCTTCCAACAGATCGTGGTCAAAGGGGAGTCGGTGGGGCCCCGCCCCCACCGCCGGGCCGTAGGGGCGGCCTTGGCCCGGCGTCCGGCCCTGCCCGTGCTTCTCGGCGTGTGCGGGAAGGGCAACGCGTCGCGGGCCCCGTCCCCTCTCGGACACGGGTGACGGTACAGAGAGCGTCCTCTCCCTTTCCACGGGCGTGACAGGCTTGCCCGCATGACGAAAACACGCATCGGCACCGTGGTGATGGGAGCGTCCGACGTCCGTCGGGCCGCGGCGTTCTGGAAGGCCGCGCTCGCCTACATGGAGCGCGAACCCGCAAAGGAGGACTGGGTGGTCCTGGTTCCGGCCGAGGGCCACGGCGTGGGCCTCTCCCTCGGCCGGAGCGGCCCCGACAGCCCCGTCCAGGAGGTGCCGCGCGTCCACCTCGACGTCTACACCGAGGACCAGGACGGGGAGGTGGCCCGCCTGCTGGGCCTCGGCGCCTCCCGGGTGGACTGGCCGCACTACCCGCCGGACCCGGACTTCGTGGTGCTCGCCGACACCGAGGGCAACCGCTTCTGCGTCATCGACACCACGCACGGCTGAGGCCACGCCGCCCCGGACGCACCCGGGACCTCACGAGCCCGGGACCGGCACCGCCCCGGGCCCGCCGCTCACCCGGTCGGGAAGGGCATCGTCGTGCGTGTCGGCCACGACTTCGACGAGGGTGAAGCGGGCCTGCTCGACACGCATACGGTTGTGCACGCGCACGAAGTAGCTCCGGTCGGAGACGCGGCCGACCTCCCTGCGCTGACGCAGCCGGCCCTTTTCGGTGTGCGCCTTCGCGAAGTTGTCGACGCTGTCCAGCAGTTGGGCCAGGGCTTCCGCCTCGTCCCCTCCGAATTCCTGATGAATCCTCTGCTCGAAGTGCGGCGTTTCGCCACTGGTCTTCAGAACGAACCATCGAGGCATGGTGTTCTCCACTCCGTACGACGCACCGAGTCCACCCGGCGTCATGGTCGGCCGACCCTTGGTGCCGGGCCGGCCCGGCGTCCGTGAGAGTACCGGGCAAGGCGAAGGGCCGGGTCCGCACGGCTGATCCGCCGTGCTTCACGGCCGGATCAGCCGACGGGCCCGCGTGTTCCGGCGGTCCTACGGGGGCGTCCGACCGGCGCGGAGTCCCGGCCCCGGCGGTCGCCCTCCTCCCACTCCAGGAACGGCGCCAGCAGCCCCGGTACGGCCTCGGAGGCGAAGGCGAGCCCCTCACCCGCCCCGGTGTCGTACACCGCGTAGGCGCCCGTGCCGGCGGCCGTGGTGGCCGTGATGTCCAGCAGGCCCGCCCGCCGTTGGAAGTACGACTGCCGCACCGTCCAGCCGATCACCCCGGACCGCTCCAGGGCCGCCGTCGAGCGCCGTACGGTGCCGGAGCGGGTGACCAGGTGGCGGCCGGTCAGGGCGTGGCCGAGGTTCCGGTACGCGTCCAGGGCGAGCGACACCGCGAGCGGTACGCCGACCGCCGCGCAGCCCAGCGCGGTCCACAGCAGGACGGGCGTCAGCAGGGCCCCGAGCCCGGCCAGGAGTACCACCGGGGCCAGTGCCACCGCGAGGGCGCGCCTCAGCCGGCGGCCCCGGGCGGCGCGCGGGTGTCCGGTCAGGGGTGCTGCGGTCGGGGCGGACCCCTCGCGGAGCACGGCCGCCACGATCCGCTCCGCCTCCGGCCGGGGCACGGCGGGCAACAGGGTGCGGTGGCTCGCCTCCTTGGCCTCCTCGTCGTCGGCCAGCCCGGTGGTGATCGCGTCCACCCGGGCGGCCCCGAACAGCCGGACGCCCAGCGGCTCCACCAGCTCGGCGCCGCGCAGCCGGGCCTCCTCGACGGTGGTGGAACGCGAGGTCAGCAGGCCCCGGCGGACCCGCAGGGTGCCGCCCGGCTCGCGCTCCAGGCGGTAGTTCCACCACATCTCGGTCCAGAGCCCGAGGGCCCCGGCCGCGCCCGTGAGGAGGGCCGCCGCGAAGAGGACCGCGAGTGTCCAGAACAGCGGGAGGGCGCGGAAGAGCTCGACGGTCCAGTGGACGACGTCGCCCTGCGCGCCGGCCCACTCGCTCATCTGCATCACCCCGCCGGCCGCGGCGCCGCCGAGCATCGGGGCGACGAAGGAGACCGGGGCGTAGCGGATCCAGCGGAGATCGAGGACGGCCAGCTCTCCGTCGCGTTCCCCGGCGGCGCCGTCGCCGTCGCGCACCGCCCCGCGCGCCAGCAGCAGCCGGCGCAGGCGTTCGCCCTCGGCGCGGGTGACGGGGTCGAGTCGCAGGGTCGATTCGCCGTCCCGGTGCTCGCCGGTACCGATCCGTACGGTGACCAGGCCGAGGACCCGCAGCAGTGGGCGGGCGGTGAGGTCGACGGTGCGGACGCGGTCGAGGGCGAGCGAGCGGCGTCGCACCAGCAGCAGCCCGGAGTGGAGGTCGACATGTGCGATGCCGATCCGGTAGCGGGTCCGGCGCCAGCGGACGTGGTCCACGAGGACGGCGCAGCCGGTCAGCAGGACGGCTCCGGCGGCCGTCCAGAGTCCGGCCCGGGCGGCGCCGAAGTGGCCGAGGAACCCCATGGCCATCGGGACGGCGGTGCCCACCACCACCCCGGCCGTGAGTACCGCGGTGACCAGGGCGGTACGGGGGTCCAGGCGGCGCCATCCGTCGTCGGCGGGGGTGTCCGAAGGATTCACGGTGGTCATGTGGCGTCGCCGGGGGTGTCCCGGGTGATCCGGGTCAGCCGTTCGGCGAGCGCGGCTGCGGGTTCGTGCCCGAGCCCCGCGATCCGTACCGCTCCCTTGGCGGAAGCGGTGGTGACGGTGAGGGTGGCGAGTCCGAAGAACTGTTCCAGCGGGCCCCGGACGGTGTCGACGGTCTGGATGCGCGACATCGGCGCGATCCGCCACTCCTGGAGGAAGAGTCCGGTACGGACGTAGACGGCGTCCTCGGTGACCTCCCAGCGGTGGGTACGGAACCACCATCGGGGCAGCAGGGCGGCGCAGCAGGCGCCGAGCCCGGCCGTGACCGCTGCGGAGAGC
>NZ_JBHWZJ010000535.1:0-3691 GCF_042728415.1 Streptomyces sp. NPDC060198
GTGCCGTGTGCCCGTGAAGAGAGGAGAGGGCGACTACAGGGTGGTGACCAGGCCGCCGTCGATGACGAAGTCGGCTCCGGTGATGTTCCCGCTCCGGTCGCTCGCCAGAAAGGCGACGAGGTCGGCGATCTCCTCGGGACGGGTGAAGCGACCGGTCGCCGAACCGCCCGCGGCCTGCTCCGCCACGGATTCGGGGCTGCCACCCGTGGCCGCGGAAACCGACGCGGCGACACCGTCGTCCCCCAGCCACAGCGCGGTACTGACGGGTCCGGGGCTGACCGTGTTGACGCGGACGCCCTGCGGCCCGAACTCCTTGGACACCGCCTTGCAGAAGTTGGACAACGCCGCCTTCGCGGTGCCGTAGTCGATCACCAGCGGATCGGGGAGGAAGGCGTTGACCGAGCTGATCGTGACCACGCAGGCTCCTCCGCTCCTTTTGGCCATGTGGGGGAGCGCGGCCCGGGTGGCACGGACGGCCGCCAGGAAGTTGATGGTCCACGCGGCCTCCCACTCCTCGTCGGTCACCGACAGGAAGCCGTCGACGCGCGGGCGCACCGCGCCGACGTTGTTGACGAGGATGTCCACGCCGCCGTACGCCGAGACCGCCGCGTCGACGAGGGAGCGGGGGCCGTTCGGACCGCTCAGATCGACCTCCAGGGCGAGAACACGTCCGGTGCCGGCCAGCGTTTCGAGCTCAGGGGTGTTCCTCCGCGCCCCCGCGACCACGGTCGCGCCTTCGCGGACGAGAGCCCGGGTGACGGCGAGCCCGATGCCGCGGCTCGCACCGGTGACGATCGCGATGCGGTGGGACAGGCCCAGGTCCATGGTGGATTCCTTCGCAGGTCGATCTCGACGAGGACGGCTGGTACGGACCTCCGGCACGGTGCCGGCGACAGCGCGCGAGCCGGGGGAAGGCGGCGGTGCCGTCCACCGTGCCGGAGTTCCGGCAGGTACCGCTTGAGCGTCCCACGGGTCACCGCTCCGGGCGCGGCGTGACCCTCTACGCCGCGCCGTCCCCTCCGTGGTCGGGGATGGTCTCCGGGCCGCTCCCTCGTGCCGGGCGTTCGGGGCCGGAGAGAGCGTCTCGCGAGAGGCGGCGAGCCACGTCAGAACGCCGGCCACGGGGGAGGGGGCCGGTCAGCTCCCGGGCGTCCAGCGGCAGCCGCCAGGCGATCCTGCGCCGCACGGAGCCGAGTTCCCTCGCCAGCGGCGAGGGCGGCACGGTCAGTACGGGACACGAGGCGTGCGCGAGGCAGTACCGGGCCACGGACGGCCACGGAAGGCGGTGCGGCCAGTCGCGTCGGCCCGTGCCGAGGACCAGTAGGTCGTCCTCGCGGTCGGCGGTCGTGACCAGAGCCCGGCCCGGTGAACTCCGGACCAGCAGGCACCGCGTGGGGACAGCGGGACCGGTGGGGCCGAACGCGGCGCCGAGCGTCGCGAGCAACCGTTCCTCCGCCGCATCGCGGAACGCCTCCGCCTGAACCCAGGACTGCCCCTGGCGCCCGTATCCGCCGCCGGGAGTCTCCCAGGCGTGTACCGCCCACAACTCGGCTCCGCTGCGCCGGGCTTCGGCCGCCGCCCTGTGCAGGGGCGCGGTGCCCTCCCGTGCCAGGCCCACGCCGACCACCACCCGCCGGCGAAGAGTCTCCTTCATGGCCACCGCTCCCGAGTCGATCCTCTGTTCGCCTCATCGAAGCGTCCTCGTTCCCCTCCGCCCCGTCCCCTGGCGCCTCTCTGACGGAACCACCGACGATCGATACGGACTCCTGACGCGCGTCGTGGCCTGGCATCAGGAGTCCGTCAAGTTCCCCGCGGGCCGGCGCCGCTCCTGCCGTGCGGGGAGGAAGCTGGCACAAGAGGCCCTTTGAGGTGCGAGGTACGTCATGAGGTCTGGCCTGCGGGACATGATGGCGGTGCTGTCGGCGGTGACGGTGCTCGGCCGCTACTGGGGAAGTCCACGCTCACACCGGACCCCGGCGCCGCACTCCCGCCGTTGGAGGCGCGCCTGGTCGCCTTGGACCTGGCCGCCCAGGTCGCCGCTGCGCTGTCGGTCCGTGCCCGGGTGGCGGTCGCTCCGTAGCGGAGGATCCCAAGTCCCCGCGGACCGTCTGCCCGTGACAGCCGCGCGGCCGCGCCGCCCGGGTGAGGCTCGGCACGTGGCGTACGGGGCCTCACCGGGCCGCCGAACCGGTTGCGAGGTGGATGACGGCGATGTCCCGGACCGCGGTGAGCGCCTCGGGGGCGAGCTGGGCGAGGACCGGGATCGCGTGAAACCAGCCGGTGGTACCGAGTGCGAGACGCAGCGGTTCGACGGCCGCCTTCCCGGCGCCAGGGATGCCCGAGGTCGCCGACAGGGCCAGGTGCTGAACGGTGCGGGTGAAGGTGTCCGCACCGATCGGGGCGGGGACGGGGTGGGGGCGTAACGGGACGCGGGCCAGGTGCGCCGACACTGCCGTCAGCGCGAATGCTCCGCGGTGCGGGGAGGCGGACAGCGCAGCCACCCGTCGGGCGGTGGCCGTGTCGTGCAGAGTGGCGTGGAGTACCGCCAGCGCGGCGGACGGGAATTCTCCGGTCCCGCGATTGGCCGAATCCCGCGCCAGCCAGTCCAGTTGACGGCCCGGTTCCTCCCCGTCGCCGATGCGCAGGAATGCCTCTACGAGGACGTCTTCGGGATGCCAGGACTGCGGGCTGCTCCGCACCGCCCGGCCACGCGCCTGCTCCCAGGCCGTGTCGAAGAGCGACCGCTGTCCGGGCGGCAGGTGGACGGCGGCCGGGAGGAGTTCCGCCAGAGAGGTCAGCAGTCCCTGACTCCGGATCGCGTACCGGGCGGCATCCAGGCGCCGCAGAAGAGGAAGGATCAACTCGGCCGCCACATCGGGGGCGAGCGTCCCGAGTTCCGCGGCGACGGCGACGCGTGCCGCCCGGTCGGCCTTCCGCCATGCTGCCCGCATGCCTGCGCCGGCCGGCCGGCCGTTCCGCGCGATCAGATCCACGGCGCGCTCCACTTCACCGGCGGACGCCAACGCCTGTGCCGCGTAGGGCCAGTACGGGGCGCATGCGGTCGCGGCGGCAACGGTACGGGTGGCCGCGCGTGCGTGGTGGAGCGCATCGGCCGGCCGGCGCACGTCCGCGCACGCCAGCGCCACGGCCGCGTGTACGCGCACCCGGTCGGCCGGGTGCCTCACCAGGCCGAGCAGCGTATCGGGATCAGTGGTCGCGTCGGCGCGGACGAGTGAACCCGCGAGCTCCGGCAGCCACACGGGACCGCGGTGCGTCCCGGACACGGTCGAGGACAGGAGGGCGAGTGCCCGTTCCAGTCGGTGTTCCGCTTCGTCGACGGCGTGGCGCTCTGCCAGGTGGAAGGCCTGGCCGGCGAGGCCGGTGGCCTCGGTGAAGGCATCCTCCTCGTCCCGCTCCTCGTCCTCGAAGGGGACGGGTCCCTCGGGCGGGTCCGCCGGCTCCACGGGAAGGACGCGCCGCCCGAGTTCCAGCACGCAGCCGGCGGTCCGCGGTGGTGTTCCGACGTCGGTGAGAGCCTGGGCGAGGACCGCGAGCGTGCCCCGGAAGCCGAATTCGATGTGGAAGGCGTCCGCCGGGGACAGCCGCCCGGCTTCGGCGCGCGGATCCAGCACGTACGTGAGGTAACCGCATGCCGAGGCCACGAGTCGCTCGGCGCGCACCGGCAAGGACC
>NZ_JBHWZJ010000536.1:0-3676 GCF_042728415.1 Streptomyces sp. NPDC060198
CCCCGGAAGGACGCCGGTGCGGCACGCAGGCTGCGAGCCGCACCCGGAGCCGGACCCGGTGTCGCTGGAACGGTCGTCCGAGACGCTGGACGCGTCCGGACACCGTCTGATCTTCCGGGTCGGGGGTGGCCGGGAAACGCCGGCATTGCGAGTCGGGCCACCAGGTGTGCGGGTGGTCGGCGGCCTTCCGGGAGGGCCCCCGGGAGAACGCCGACCAGAGGACCCTACGCGAGACCCGCGACGAGGTCGGCGACCGCCTTGCGGCGACCGGTGTAGAACGGCACTTCCTCGCGCACGTGCAGCCGTGCCTCGGAGGCCCGCAGGTGGCGCATCAGGTCGACGATGCGGTAGAGCTCGTCGGCCTCGAAGGCCAGCAGCCACTCGTAGTCGCCGAGCGAGAACGAGGCCACCGTGTTGGCACGGACGTCGGGGAAGCCGCGGGCCATCTTGCCGTGGTCGGAGAGCATCCGGCGGCGGTCCTCGTCGGGCAGCAGGTACCAGTCGTAGCTGCGCACGAACGGGTAGACGCTGACGTAGTCGCGGGGCGTCTCGTCGGCGAGGAAGGCCGGGATGTGCGACTTGTTGAACTCGGCGGGGCGGTGCAGCGCCATGTTCGACCAGACCGGCTCCAGAGCGCGGCCCAGCTTGGTGCGCCGGAAGAGGTTGTACGCCTCCTGGAGCTCGTCCGAGGTCTCGGCGTGCCACCAGATCATCAGGTCGGCGTCGGCACGCAGACCGGAGAGGTCGTAGGTGCCCCGGACGGTGATGTCCTTGGCGGCGAGCTGATCGAACAGCTCCTGGACCTCGTCGGCGTAACCCGCTCGGTCCTCCGGCAGCACGTCGCGCAGCTTGAAGACGGACCACAGGGTGTAGCGGATGACCTCGTTGAGGTCCTTGGCCTTCTTACCGGCGTTCGGGATCTTCTCAGGCGCACTCATACGGCTATTGTCCCGCCTCGTCTTCCGTGCCCCGAACCAGGGTCGGCGTGGCGATGATCTCCCCGGCGATCTCCCCCGTCCGCCCCGCCCGGGCGGCCCCCGTCACGGCCGACCGGCCAGTTCGGCCGTGATCTCGTCGGCGGCGCGCTGCGCGCTGCCGACGCAGGCCGGGATGCCGACGCCGTCGTAGACCGCGCCGCAGACCCGCAGGGCGGGCAGCTTCGCGACCTCACCACGGATGCGCTCGACCTTGGTGAGGTGGCCGACCGGGTACTGCGGCAGTCCGCCGATCCACCGGGTGACCGTGGTGCCCACCGGCCGGGCGGTGAGGCCGGTCGCGGTGGCGAGGTCGCGGCGGGAGATCGCGGCGAGTTCGTCGTCCTCGCGGTGCAGGTGGTCGTCGTCGCCGTACCGGCCGACCGAGGTGCGGAGCACGAAGAGGCCGGGGGCCGCGTCGGCGACCCACCGCCACTTGTTGCTGGAGAAGGTGGCGGCCTTGATCGTGCGGCCGTCGACCGGGGGGACCAGGAAGCCGGAGCGCCCGCGGAACGCCTCCACCGCCTCGATGTCCTCGCGCCGGAACGCCAGGGTGATCAGGGCCATCGAGGCGTACTCGACACCCGCCAACTCGGCCGAGGCCGCCGGGGATTCGGCGGCCAGCAGGGTGGAGGCGGACCAGGCGGGGGTGGCGAGGACGATGCCGTCCGCGGTGATGACCCGGCTCTCCGTACGGACGTCCCAGCCGGCCCCTGTACGGGTCAGGCCGAGCACCGGGGTGGCGGTGTGGATCTCGCCGCCCGCGGCCCGCACGGTGTCGGCCACGGCGCCCGGAAGGGTCCCGAGACCGCCGTCGATGCCCTGGAAGACGGGCCCGCCCGCCTGCTGGGCGGCGGCCCGCTCCTGGACCCGGCGCACTCCGTCGAGCAGCGGGCCGCCCTCGCGGGCGATGTCGAAGAGCTGCGGGACGGCGGCCCGCATGGAGATCCGGTAGGCGTCTCCGGCGTACACCCCGCCGAGCAGGGGCTCCACGAGGCGGTCGACGACCTCGCGGCCGAGCCGGTCGGCGACGTACGCGCCGATCGCGACGTCGTCGCCCACGGCGGTGGCGGTCAGCTCGCGTTCCTGGGCGATCCGGGCGATGCCCTCGGGCGAGAGCACCTCGCGCAGCGCCTCGGGGTCGCCCGGGACGCCCATCACGTGACCCTTGGGCATCGGGCGCAGCGCGTCGCGCGTCCAGAGGGAGGCCGCTGCCGTGGCGGGCGGCTGGAGGCGGTCGCCGAGTCCGGCGGCGCGGGCCAGACCGACCGCTTCCGGCCGCCTGGCGAGCATCGATTCGGCGCCGAGGTCGACCTGGACGCCCGCGACCTCCCCGGTCATGAGCTTTCCGCCGAGCCGTTCCGAGGCCTCAAGGAGGGTGACCCGCACCCCGCTGCCGAGCAGCCGGTGGGCGGCGGCCAGACCGGCGATCCCTCCGCCGATGACGACGACGTGCGGCGTGCTCGCGTGCGCTTGCTGTTCAGAACCCTGCATGGGTCCACTCTCTCAAACCCCGAACGAGTCCCGACCGTGACCGCTTCGAAACCGCGTGCGGGAAACCTGCCGGGGGTCCGGCACGTCCAAGGGCGGACATCAACTCACCGAGCCGGGGGGACCAGTTATGAAGTCCACGCAGAGAACCCAGCGACACCGCGCCACGACTCTGGCGGCCGGGGCGCTCGTCGCCCTGCTCGCGGTGGCCGGGTGCGGCGCGAGCGACACCGGCGGGATGGACAAGTCCGCTTCGGACGACAAGGCGGCCGTCGCACAGGAGGAGGGCGGTGGGGCGGAAGCGGCGTCCGGTCCCGCCAGGTCGGACGGCGACGGTTCCGCGGCGTCCGGAAAGGGGGACGGGACGGCGGTGGACAAGAGCACACCGGCCGCCACCCACGTCATCCGCACCACGGTGATGTCCATCGAGGTGAAAGACGTCCCGAAGGCGGTCGCCGGGGCCCGGTCCGCCGCCGAGGGCAGCGGCGGGCTGGTGGAGAGCGAGTCGACCGAGCGGGTGGACGACGTCCACGACTCCTCGCACCTCGTGCTGCGCGTTCCGGAGGACCGGTACGCGGCCGTGCTGAAGCGGCTGACCGGCGCGGGCAAGCTGTTGTCGCGCACGTCGGAGGCGAAGGACGTCACCGACCAGGTCGTGGACGTGGAGAGCCGCATCGCGACCCAGCGGGCGAGCGTCGAGCGGGTGCGGGCCCTGATGGCGAAGGCGGAGAAGATCGGCGACGTCGTCACGCTCGAAGGACAGTTGAGCAGCCGTCAGGCGAACCTGGAGTCCCTGCTCGCGCAGCGGGCGACCCTGGCCGACCGCACCTCGCTGGCGACGATCACCCTGGACCTCTACGAGCCTGACGCCTCCGTCGCCGACGAGGACGACGATCCCGGTTTCTGGGACGCGGTGACCGGTGGGTGGGACGCGTTCGTCACGACGCTGCGGTGGATCGCGATGGCGATCGGTGCGACCGCCCCGTTCCTGGCGGCCGTCGCGCTGCTCCTGGTGGCCGGGCGGCTGGTGGTGCGCCGCCGCCGCGTACCGGCGGCCGGCACCGCCGCACCCGTGCCGCCGGCCGGCCCGGCCGAGCGGGAGGACGCGAGCACGACACCCGCGCCCTGAGGCTGCCGGGAGAAACGCCGCTAGCGTGGTCGGCACACTGCGGCGAAGGGACCTGGCATGACGGAGCGACTGGTGGTCATCG
>NZ_JBHWZJ010000537.1:0-3667 GCF_042728415.1 Streptomyces sp. NPDC060198
CCTGGGTCGGGAGCCGGGCCGTTCGCGAAGGGGGAGGGTCGGGTCAGTTCTTGACGCCGAAGATCGGTTCGAGGGGGTCCGGCAGGAGGTCGTTGCAGGCCAGTGCGCTGGAGCGGGTCAAGGCGTCGTCCACGCAGGTGTAGTAGTCGCGGTAGACCAGCTCGACCGTGAACGTCCCGGCCACCATCAGCAGTGCCAGTAGTGCCGTCACCAGGCCGCTGACGGCGGCCGTGGTCTGCGGCCTGCCCCCGGCTCCCGGTACGGGGCGTCCGAGCTGACCGCCCGGCGGTACGGAACCGGGCGCGGGCTGTCCGGCGGACGTACCGGGGACACCGCCGACCGGCGGCGCGCCGGGGGCGGGGGTCGCTCCGGCGTGGCCGGAACTCGCCGTGCCGTCGGCCGGGGCGGGCGGCTTCGGCTCGGCGCGCAGCGAGCTGATCGCCCAGTAGGTGCCGAGCGCGCCGAGCAGCAGTGCGATCTCCGGGAAGCCGAACAGGACGAAGAAGAAGGCCCACATTCCGCTGAGCACCGCGTAACGGGCGCGGCGCTGGGCGGGATCGGTGGGGTCCCACCGCATTCCGCCCCGGCCACCGTCGGGCCTTTCCGGACCGCCGCCCGCCCCGGGGCGTCGGCCGAACTCGCCGCCCTCGCGGCCCGGCTGCCGGTCGCTCCACTGGCTGCCCCAGACGGGGCGGCCGTCGGCCGGGCCGTTCCCGTTCCCCTGACCGGTTCCCTCGCCCTGGCCGCCGTTGCCCTGACCGCTGTTGCCCTGACCGCCGTGGGTCGAGGGGTGGCGGGGGCGCCAGGGCTGGTCGGGCCGCCCCTGCGGGGGCGCGGCGAACGGGTTGTCCTCGGCAGGTGGGGTGCCAGGTACGGGCGTGCCCCGGCCCTCGGTCCCGCCGGGGGCGGTCTGTCCGCCGGACGTGCCCGGCGTACCCGGATCGGCCGGACCGGTGGAGCCGGGCGCCTCGGAGCCGCCGTGCTGCGAGGGCTGCCGCTCCCGCAGCAGGGGAGTCGTCAGCGCGGTCGCCGGCATGGCCGGGGCGCCCCCGGCCAGCGGTGAGAGGTGCGGATGGCGCGAAAGGCGCGAAGGCTGGAAAGGGCGGGAGTCGGTGCGGCGGCGTCGGTCCGGCATGTGGTGAACGTCTTCCCCATCTCGTCGTTTCCGCCCGTCGGACGGTTCGCGTCCCCTGACGCTACCTCCCGCCCACGCCCCCGTCCCGTGGGGGCCGCAGGGTGTGCCGGTATCGTTGCCGACGACCGGTCCGTTCGTAGGGTCCCCCGTACCCGAGGGCGATCCTCGTTCGTAGGACCGTACAAAGAGACCGTACGAAGAGTCGTCAGTCCGAGAGTTCCGCCGGCGCATCGCAGGCGCGTCACCACGCGAGAAAGGGCCCAGCCGTGGCCTCGCCCACCTCAGCCGATCCGGCTCGTCCCGCCGATCCGGCCCGTCTGGTCGTGCTGGTCTCCGGTTCCGGTACCAACCTCCAGGCCCTCCTCGACGCCATCGACGCCGACCCCCAGGGGTACGGCGCCAGGGTCGTCGCGGTCGGTGCCGACCGCGAGGGCATCGTCGGCCTGGAGCGGGCCGAGCGTGCCGGTATCCCCACCTTCGTCTGCAAGGTGAAGGACCACGCCACCCGCGAGGAGTGGGACGCCGCGCTGGCCGCCGCCACCGCCGTGCACCGACCGGACCTCGTGGTCTCCGCAGGCTTCATGAAGATCGTGGGCAAGGAGTTCCTGGCCGTGTTCGGCGGCCGGTTCGTCAACACCCACCCCGCCCTGCTCCCCAGCTTCCCCGGCGCCCACGGAGTGCGTGACGCACTCGCGTACGGCGTGAAGGTCACGGGGTGCACCGTCCACTTCGTCGACGACGGTGTCGACACCGGTCCGATCATCGCGCAGGGCGTGGTCGAGGTGACCGAAGAGGACACCCCGGAGGGCGAAGCCGCTCTCCACGAACGCATCAAGGAAGTCGAGCGCAAGCTGCTCGTCGAGGCCGTGGGGCGGATCGCCCGTGACGGCCATCGCATTGAGGGACGAAAGGTTCATCTCGGTCATGTCGGTGAATAAGCCCATCCGCCGCGCCCTGGTCAGTGTCTACGACAAGACGGGGCTGGAAGACCTCGCCCGCGGTCTGCACGAGGCGGGCGTCGAGCTCGTCTCGACCGGCTCCACCGCCGGAAAGATCGCCGCCGCCGGAGTCCCGGTCACCAAGGTCGAGGAGCTCACCGGCTTCCCCGAGTGCCTCGACGGCCGCGTGAAGACCCTCCACCCGCGCGTGCACGCCGGCATCCTCGCCGACCTGCGCCTGGACGCCCACCGCGAGCAGCTCGCCGAGCTGGGCGTGGAGCCCTTCGACCTGGTGGTCGTCAACCTGTACCCGTTCAAGGAGACCGTCGCCTCCGGCGCCTCCGACGACGAGTGCGTCGAGCAGATCGACATCGGCGGCCCGTCGATGGTCCGCGCCGCGGCCAAGAACCACCCGTCCGTGGCCGTCGTCACCAGCCCCGAGCGGTACGCCGACGTCCTCGCCGCGGTGACGGCCGGCGGCTTCGACCTGACCGCCCGCAAGCGGCTCGCCGCCGAGGCCTTCCAGCACACCGCCGCCTACGACGTGGCCGTGGCCTCCTGGTTCGCCGCCGACTACGCCGCCGCGGACGACTCCGGCTTCCCCGACTTCTTCGGTGCCACGTACGAGCGCTCCAACGTCCTGCGCTACGGCGAGAACCCGCACCAGCCCGCGGCCCTCTACACCTCCGGCGCCGGCGGCCTCGCCGAGGCGGAGCAGCTGCACGGCAAGGAGATGTCCTACAACAACTTCACGGACACCGACGCCGCGCGCCGGGCCGCGTACGACCACGCCGAGCCGTGCGTCGCGATCATCAAGCACGCCAACCCGTGCGGCATCGCCGTCGCCGACGACGTGGCCGAGGCGCACCGCAAGGCGCACGCCTGCGACCCGCTCTCCGCGTTCGGCGGCGTCATCGCCGTCAACCGCCCGGTGACCGTCGAGATGGCCGAGCAGGTCGCCGAGATCTTCACCGAGGTCATCGTCGCCCCGGCCTACGAGGACGGCGCGGTCGAGGTCCTCGCCCGCAAGAAGAACATCCGCGTGCTGCGCTGCGAGGGTGCCCCGACCGCCCCGGTCGAGGTCAAGCCGATCGACGGTGGCGCGCTGCTCCAGGTCACCGACCGGCTCCAGGCCGACGGCGACGACCCGGCCAACTGGACCCTCGCCACCGGTGAGGCGCTCTCCGCCGACGAGCTGAAGGACCTCGCCTTCGCCTGGAAGGCGAGCCGCGCGGTCAAGTCCAACGCGATCCTGCTCGCCAAGGACGGTGCCTCGGTCGGCGTCGGCATGGGCCAGGTCAACCGCGTCGACTCCGCCAAGCTCGCCGTCGAGCGCGCGGGCGCCGAGCGCGCCCAGGGCTCGTACGCCGCCTCCGACGCCTTCTTCCCCTTCCCCGACGGTCTGGAGATCCTGACCGCCGCCGGGATCAAGGCCGTGGCACAGCCGGGCGGTTCGGTCCGCGACGAGCTGGTGGTCGAGGCCGCGAAGAAGGCCGGCGTGACCATGTACTTCACGGGCACGCGCCACTTCCTGACCGACGTCGACATCTCCGCCGCCGACTCCGTCACCCTCACCGTCCGCCAGGGCGAGGAG
>NZ_JBHWZJ010000538.1:0-3667 GCF_042728415.1 Streptomyces sp. NPDC060198
GTCCCCTTCCCGGGGCGGGCGCCGCGCGGCGTTTTGCGTTCGGGGCAGCCGGTGTGCGACGTCCGCAGGTCGGGCGACCTCTCACTCCGCCCACCAGCATTCATTCATCTGTCAAACAATTACGGAATCGGCGTTAGATATTGCGTCCTTCTGTTCCCGGTGGTTGAGTGTGCGGCGCCCCACAACGCATCGGCGGTGGGGCGTCGTCCACGCACATGCCCGAGGGGGACCACCCATGAGTAGAGCCGCGTTCCGTCGTCGAAGCCGCGCAGGCGCGGTCGCTCTTGTCTCCGCGCTGGCGCTCACCGCGCTCGCGGCCTGCGGTACGAGCAGCAGCGACAACGACAGCGGCGAGAAGGGCGGCGGCGACAGCGCGTCGGCCGACGCTGCCGCCCCGCTGGACCCGAAGACCAAGGTGACGATCACCATCGACTGCATGCCGCCCACGGCGAAGGCGGCCGAGCTCAAGGAGTGGAAGGAGGACGTCGCCGAGTTCAACAAGACCTATCCGAACGTCACCATCGAGGGACGGTCCACCGCCGGCCAGTGTCTGGAGCCGCCGCGCTTCACGGCCATGCTGAAGGCGAAGTCCCAGCCGGACGTGTTCTACACGTACTTCACCGACCTGCCGCAGGTGCTCGACAACGACGGCGCCGAGGACATCACCGCGTACGTCACCGACAAGAGCGTGCCCGCGCTGGCGGACATCGACCCGAACGTCCTCAACTCGCTGAAGCAGGACGGCAAGCTGTACGGGCTGCCCACCAGCAACTACACCATGGGCCTGCTCGTCAACCGCAAGCTCTTCCAGCAGGCCGGCCTCGACCCCGACGCCCCGCCGCGCACCTGGGAGGAGGTGCGTACCGCCGCGAAGAAGATCGCTGATCTGGGCAAGGGCATCTCGGGCTTCGGCGAGTACAGCGCCGGCAACACCGGGGGATGGCACTTCACGGCGCAGATGTACAGCGTCGGCGGCGAGGTCGTCGACGCGAGCGGCACCAAGGCGGCGTTCAACGACGACCTGGGCAAGCAGGTCGCCGAGAACATCAAGGCCATGCGGTGGCAGGACGACAGCATGGGCAAGACGCAGCTGCTGAAGTGGGGCGACCTCCAGAAGCAGATCGCCACCGACAAGCTCGGCATGTTCCTCGCCGCGCCCGACGACATCGCGTACATGGTGCAGCAGCTCGGCGCCAGTTACGAGAACTTCGGGATGGGGCCGATCCCCGGCGAGAAGAGCACCCTGGCCGGCGGAAACAACTACATGATCAAGAAGGGGATTTCGGCCGACAAGATCAAGGCCGCCATCGCCTGGCTGAACTTCAAGAACCTGAGCGTCGGCAAGGGCCAGTTCAACTGGGAGCGCACCAAGGCCGACAAGCTGCCCGTCGGCGTTCCCCAGCCCAACTTCTGGCTGAACGGTTCGAAGACCACGGACGACGCCGCGCGTGCCCAGTTCGCCACCATGCCGGTCGCCAACTTCAAGACCTTCGTGGACAACCCGGTCCCCGGCAAGGCCGAGCCGCCGAAGGCCCAGGAGGTCTACAAGGTCCTGGACAACGTGATGTCCGGCCTCCTCACCAACAAGAACGCCGACGTCGACAAGCTCCTCTCCGACGCGGAGAAGCAGGTCAACCAGGTCCTGGCCACCCAGTAACCGGGGTGGGGCCTTCCGTTCGGAGCCGAGCGGGAGGCCCTGTGGGGCCGGCCCGGCCGGCCCCCCGCACCCCGTCCGCGCCCGGACCGCGTTCCGGCACCACTGCACCGAGGAGGAGGCGACGATGTCGGCCCCCACCATCCCCACGTCGGCGGCGAAGACGCCCCGCCCGTCCACGCACCACGGCGAAGGACCACAGGCGGCCGGCGGCGCCTTCGCCCGGGCCCTGCGCCGCAACCTCACGGCCCACGGCTTCCTGATCGGCGCCGTGATCTGCTTCGCCCTCTTCTCCTGGTATCCGATGGTGCGGGAGTTCCTCCTCGCCTTCCAGAAGACCGAGGACGGGCAGACCACCTGGGCGGGCCTGGACAACCTGAACACCGTCGTCAACGACCCGGCGTTCTGGCAGGCCTGGCGCAACACCCTGCTCTTCACCCTGCTCGCGCTGGTCCTGGGCTTCGCCGTCCCGTTCGTGGTCGCGGTGGTGCTCAACGAGTTCCGCCACGCGCAGGGCTATCTGCGGCTCCTGGTGTACCTCCCCGTCATGCTCCCGCCGGTCGCCTCGGTGCTGCTCTTCAAGTACCTCTACGACCCCGGGTACGGCCTGCTCAACCAACTCCTCGACGTCTTCGGGATACCCGCCCAGCAGTGGCTCCAGGACCCCAGCACCTCGATGCTCTCCGTCGTGGTCGCCTCGACCTGGATGAACATGGGCGGAGCGACGCTCATCTATCTCGCCGCGCTCCAGGGCATCCCCGGCGAGCTGTACGAGGCGGCCGAGCTCGACGGCGCCGGACTGCTGCGCAAGGTCTGGCACGTCACCGTCCCGCAGACCCGGCTCATCCTCTCGCTGCTGCTGCTCATGCAGGTCATCGCGACCATGCAGGTGTTCGTGGAGCCCTTCCTGCTCACCGGCGGCGCGGGCCCCGAGGGTTCGACGACCACGGTCGTCTACCTGATCTACCAATACGCCTTCAACTTCAACAACTACGGCGCCGCGGCGGCGCTCGGCCTGGTCCTCCTCGTACTGCTCGCCGGAGTGTCGGCCGTGTACGTGAGGCTCAGCCGCGCCGAGGACGAGTAGGACCCGGGGGAATCGACAGATGTCCACACGCACGCTCATCTCGCCGGCCCAACTGGCCAGGCCCCGGGCCAAGGCCGTCTACTGGGTGGTCTTCGGTCTCGTCCTCGTCCTGTTCACGCTGGTCTTCCTCGGACCGCTCTACTGGATGGTGTCCGGAGGGCTCAAGTCCACGCAGGAGGCGGTGCAGTCGCCGCCGACGCTCTTCCCGTCGGCGCTGACCCCCGGCAACTACTCGCGCGCCTGGGAGGTGATGGACCTCTCCCGCCTCCTCTTCAACACCCTGTACTACGCGTTCGGGGCGCTGGCCTTCCAGCTCGTCCTGGACGTCGCCGCGGCCTACTCCCTCTCCCGGCTGCGCCCCGTCTTCGGCAAGGCGATCCTCGGGATGATGCTGGCCACCCTCATGATCCCGGCGACGGTGCTGGTCGTCCCGCAGTACCTCACGGTGCTGGACGTCCCGTTGGTGGAGCGCAACCTGCTCAACTCGCCGTGGGCGATCTGGCTCCCGTCGGTGACCAACGCCTTCAACATCTTCCTGCTGAAGAGGTTCTTCGACTCCATCCCGAAGGAGTTGCTGGACGCCGCGTCGATGGACGGGGCCTCCCCGATGCGCACCCTGCGCTCGATCGTCCTGCCCATCTCCCGGCCGATCCTCGGGGTGGTCTCCATCTTCGCGGTGGTCGGGGTCTGGAAGGACTTCCTCTGGCCGATGCTCACCCTGCCCGATCCGGCCATGCAGACCCTGAACGTCGGCATCTACTCGCTCTCCAACGGTGTGCCGGAGAACGTGCTGATCGCCGCCCTCACCATCGCGTCCCTGCCGACGCTGCTCATCTTCCTGGTGTTCCAGCGGAACATCATGAGCGGCCTCACAGCGGGCGGTCTGAAGGGCTGAACCGGCCCGGCTGCCCCGGTCGGTCCGGGGC
>NZ_JBHWZJ010000539.1:0-3664 GCF_042728415.1 Streptomyces sp. NPDC060198
TCGTCGCAGGACGGGCGGCAGCGGCGCGTTCGTGTGCCGGCGTCCGCGACGGGGCGGGCGCCGGGTCACGTCAGGCCGGGCCAGGTCAGGCCGCGCCGGGCCAGGTCACGTCGGGTCAGTCTCACACGGCGACGCGCCGCCGACCGCCCGCCCGCGCGTCGCCCGCCACCGGTCCGGTCGTCCGGTACGCCTTCACCTGCTTGCCGGCCGCCCGGCCGCGCTTCACCCAGTCCGTACGCACCCAGTAGAGGACGTCCTCGCGCTGTTCGAGCCGCCCGATGCGCGACGCCCGCAGCCACAGCCCCGCGCCCGCCCCGGCCAGCACCATCCCGCCGGCCCCCGGCAGCAGGAAGCCGGCGCCCAGGGCGACCAGGAAGGCGCCGAGCAGCCACCACCGGTACGTCCGCCGCCAGTTGCGCAACGTCACGGCCCGGTCCTGGAGCACGTCGGTGCGCCCCGCCCGGGCGGCGCCCTTGCCCAGCTCCGCGTACCGCTTGACCCCGGCCGTCGCCACCACCGCGAGCGTGACGACGAAGAGCGCCGCGCCCGCGAGCAGCCCGATCCGGCGCCCCGTCCCGGCGGGGACGAGCGCCCCCACGACGACCACCAGGAGCCCCGGCCACCACAGGGGTGCGGCCCCGGCCCGCACGATCACGGCCACCCTCGCCAACGACTGTGCTCCGCGCCCCATGTCCGTACCCCTCTCCGCGTGTTCCCGGCGCCTCGGCCGGTTCCTCTGGGCGCGGAGACTAGTGGGTGTATCTGAGTCCCGTCTGAGAAATCGGGCGAAGAAATCGGACGGCCGCGGGATGCGGGGAGCATCAGCGCGGCGTGTAGGACGCGACCGCCTGAGCGTAGAACCGGGTGATGTCCTCGCGATTCCCCTCGGGCCCACGGAACTGCACGATGTCGTAGCGGTCTCCGACGACGAGCATGACGAGGTTCTCCGCGTAGATGTTCCGTCCGTCCTCGGTCGTCCAGGAGTAGGCGCCCCTGGCCGCCTGGTGACCGTCGACTTCGGTCCGGCCGAGACCGGAGATGCTCGCCCATTCCGATTCCCGGAAGGGAGCCAGTTCGGGCTCGGTCTTTCCCTGATAGTCGATGAGCCCGGCGGCTCCGGCTCCCCCGGCGTCCCGGCCGGGACCGACGATCAACTCGAAGTCCCCCGCGGTGTAGCGGTACTGTCCCTCGGCATTCCTGGAGTGCCGCTTCCACCCCGCAGGCACCTCGAGCGAGAACTCGGGCTCCTGGACACGCGTATAGCCTGCCGTGTCCTGCGGCGCCGTACTTCGCGTGGAGGAGGACGTGGGCCGCGCAGCCGGCCCCGGCTCCTTGTTGCCGTCTCCGGTCAGGTGGATGATGCCCCAGGCCAGGGCACCGAGCAGGCCGACGGTCAGCACCACGGACCACGGACGCATCCGGCCGGGGTCACGCGGCGCTCGGGTTTCTCCTGCCGCTTCACCCCGGCCCCGAGGCACCCCGGTCACTCCCGGCGTGCCGGCCTCTTCCGTCATGACGACCTCGGCCGGCGCCACTGTCGTGGCCGCTTCGGCCGACGCCTCCGCCACGGCCGCTTCGGACGCCTCCGCCACGGCCGCTTCGGCCGACGCCGCCGTCACGGCCGCTTCGGGCGCCTCCGCCACGGCGGCTTCGGTGGCCTCCGTCACCGGTACGCGGTCCGGCTTCCCGCCCGCCACCGCGCCGAGTACGGCGACCACCCGCTCGACCGGCGGCCGGTCACCCGGGTCCTTGGCCAGCAGCTTCTCGACGAGGCCCGCCAGCCGGGCGACCCTCGACAGCCTCGGATTCTCGTCCAGCACCGCCGAGATGGTGGCCGGGACCGAATCCCGCTGGAAGGGCGAGTACCCCTCCACCATCACGAAGATCAGCACGCCGAGCGACCACAGGTCCGCAGCGGAGCCGGGCCGGTGCCCCTCCATCCGCTCGGGTGCCGTGAAGGCGAGCGATCCGACGAACTCGCCCGTCCGGGTCAGCGGCTCCTCACCCTCGATGTGGGCGATACCGAAGTCGGTCAGCACCACGCGTCCTGCGGGACCGAGAAGGACGTTGGCGGGTTTGACGTCGCGGTGCAGCACCCCGCGGTCATGCGCGGCGGCCAGTGCCTCAGCGACCGACAGGGCGATCCGTGCCGCCTCGGTCTCCGGGAGGGGCGACTTCCGCCGGAGCAGTTCCGCGAGGGACTCTCCGTGCACCAACTCCATGACGATCCACGGGTGGCCGTCCTCGATGACGATGTCGTGAACCGTCACGGCGGCCGGATGATTCACGCGCGCCGCCGCACGCGCCTCCCGCAGGATGCGCTCGACGTGACCGGGCCGGCCGGCGACGTTCGCCTCTTTGACGGCCACTTCGCGCTCGACCAGGACGTCCCGGCCCCTCCAGACCGTTCCCATACCGCCCGCGCCGAGGCGCTCGATCAGTCGGTACCTGTTGCCGACCAACCGCCCGCTCGCCGCGTCCGCTTGCGGACCCGCCCCCGTCGTCATGGACGAATCATGCCCGAGGAGAGGCGAGTTCGGGGCTCTACGGCGTCATCACCGTGCACCGCACCGCTACTCCACGAACAGCCCCCGCGCCGCCGCCCGTGCGTCGAAGGCTTCCAGCCGGGCCTGCGCGTCCGGCAGCCCGTCGCACATGGCCTCCAGCAGGACCCGGCCGAGCAGCATCGGGGCGCAGGCGGTGTCGAAGGCGAGGCCGGTGCCGACCGGGGCGGGGATGAGCAGGTCGCTGAGTGCGGCGACCGGGGCGAACACGGAGTCGGCCACGGTCACCGTGGTGAGCCCCTGGTCCCGGGCGTGGCCGAGCGCGTCCAGGGTCTCTCTCGGGTGGCGGGGCAGCGCGAAGCAGAGGAGCACCTCGGCGCCCGCCCGGCGGGCCGCGTCGATGCGGTCGCGCAGCATCGAGCCGCCCTCGTCGAACACCCGGACGTCGGGGTGCACCTTCGCGGCGAAGTAGCCGAACCCCCGGGCCTGCGAGGAAGCGGCGCGCAGTCCGAGCACCGGCAGCGGGGTCGACGCGGCCAGCAGCCGCCCGGCCCGCTCCACGGGCTCCGGGTCGGCGAGGAGTTCGGAGAGGTGGCGCAGGTTCTCGATCTCGGCGTGGACGGCCTGCTGGTAGGCGTTGAACGCGTACGGGTTCTCGGCGCCCGCCTCCCGGCCCGCGTCGGCGGGTCCGGTCTCCCGCAGGTGCCGCCGGAGCGAGGGGTACCCGTCGAAGCCGAGCGCGACGGCGAACCGGGTGACGGAGGGCTGGCTGACCCCGGCCAGCTCGGCGAGTTCGACGCTGGAGAGGAAGGGGGCGTCGGCGGCCCGGCGGACCAGGGAGGCGGCGATCCGGCGTTGGGTCGGAGTGAGCCGCCGTCCCTCGAAGAGCCGCTGCAGCCCTGCCGTAGGGGTGGGTCCGCTCCCGCCCATGCCCTGCCTCCGCACGTCCGTCGCCGTCGCGATCTGCGCCGTCCCGTCCATTCAGCCAGCAAGCGGACTGCATGTCCATATACAGGGGAGCTGTGGACGGGGAGGAGCACGGCGGAGATCGGCTCGGCGGGCGAGCGGCGCGTATACGGCGTACGTGCGCCGGGGCTCCGGGGTGGTGGCGTGGACCCGCCCCGGACCGGAGAGCGCCGACGGCCGGCCGGTGTGAACCC
>NZ_JBHWZJ010000540.1:0-3637 GCF_042728415.1 Streptomyces sp. NPDC060198
GGCCTGTTCCATGCGGTCGGGGGCCTCGGACGCTACCGCGCGCTCAGCGACAGCGCGCCCGTGGGCGTCAGCGAGACGGCACCCGCCGGGACCGGCGAGGTGCCGGGCGCGGAGGCCGCGGGGGCAGGTGCGGTCGAGGTCGCCGGAGCCGTGGACACCGGGCTCGTGGATGCCGGGGCGTCGGCGTCCGCCGGGAGCTCCCGGGTGCGGTCGAACGGACGGAAGTCCGGGTTGGTGACGCAGCCCAGGTTCTCGTAGATGTCCACGTTGGTCTGCGGGTTCTTGCCGGCCCAGTGGTACTGGCAGGCACCCTCGATGAACCTGCCCCGGACACCGCCGGGGAAGTCGATCTCCTTGTTCCACAGGTACTGCGACTGGATGCCGGTCATCCGCGCGGTGGCGTTGACGTCGATGCCGCCCGGCGCCTGGATGGCGTACACCCAGCCGTCCTTGCCGCCTCCGGTGGCGAAGCCCTGCGCCACCCACCGGTCACAACTGGTGCTCACGTGCGCGGAGTTCTGGCCACCACCGCCGATGATCCACTGCGAGAGCGGGGTCAGCACGGTCCCCAGCGGGGTGAAGCCGCTCCGGAAGATCGCGCGGGGGTCCGGGCGGGTGTCCCCGCGCCAGAGCGTGTTGTCGTCGTGGCGCCAGTACCAGCCCTCGCTGATCGCGGCCGTGTCCACGTCGGCCCGCAGCGCGCGGTTCGTCGTCGTCCGCTCCCAGTCCGCGGACCGGTAACCGCCGGTGGGTCCGCAGGGGCCGGTGTCCCGGATCTGCTCCGGGGTCCCCGGCCACGGGTCGGTGTCGGCGTTCGCCGAGGTGGCGAAGGTCAGCGAGGTGACGACGAAGGTGGCGGCGGAGGCGATCCGCAGCGCGGTCTTGAACATGGTCGGGGCAGCCCCTCGGTCGGTGTGTACGGCCCACGTTCCCCGGGCCCGTCGGACGCGGCGCACGTCCTGTCCGAAACGGCCTAGCCCGTACGCACCGGAGGGTCGCGGGGCGACCGCGCCGGCCACCCGTCGGCACCACAGGGTTCACCCGCCCGGCGCAGGCCTGCGCGAGATTTTCGAGGGGAGGGCGACGGACGCCCGGGCCGCAGCGGCCGGGGTTTCCCCGGCTCGCGGGCCCCTCAGGCGCTCCCGGCCTCCGCCGCGCCCGGTTGCGGCACGAGCCGGTGGGCGATATCGCGGGCGACCCGGGCGATCTCCTCGTCGGAGACCTCCAGCCCCCGCGAGGCGAGCAGGGCGAGGTTCACGCTGAGGAGCGCGGACCGCAGCCGCAGCTTCTCCTCCACCGTGGCGTCGGGGCCGCCCATGACCTCGCTCAGCTCGGCGAACTTCTCGAGGGCGCCGCCCTTGTCGGGGCGCAGTTCGTGGATCACGCGGTGGTTGGCGGTGGCGAACCGGACGGCCGGCATGCCCTCGGCGATGAAGACGTCGACCATCCGGTCCACGATCCGGGTGGCGAGATCCGGGCCTGCGGGCTGTTCCCTGGCCCACTCCACCAGGGCGTCGACCGCCTCCAGGTAGGTGGTGAAGAGCGAGAGGACGATGTCCTCCTTGCTCTTGAAGTGGTAGTACAGGGCAGCCTTGGTGATGCCCAGCCGTTCGGCGATCTCCCGCAGCGAGGTCGCGTCGTACCCCTGCGCGGTGAAGAGTTCCAGGGCCACCTTGCGGATCTCGGCCCGCGTGTCGATGCCCCGTCGGCGTCCTGCGGCTGTCATGGCTGTGCGGTTCCTTTCGCCCCGGGCGTCTCCGCGCGGGAGCGCCCTGCGTCGATCGTGGTCCCCGCGTCCCTCTTTGCCAACTTACCGTACGGCAAGTAATCTACTGACCGCCCGGTAAGTGGATTCCGGGATCAGCTTGCCCTACCGCCGAGCCGATGACACTGCTGTCGTCCCGCGCCGGGGCCCTGCCGCCAGAGTTTCGGGTCCGTCGAGCGACCCACCTCCCTTGACCGAAAGGCATGCGCCGTGACGCAGACCTCCCCCGCACCGGCCGACGCCGGCGCGACCCCGGAACCCCCACGCTTCACCCACCGCGAGATCATGGTCACGATGAGCGGCCTGGTCATCGCAATGCTGCTCGCGATGCTGGACAACATGATCGTGGCGCCCGCGCTGCCCACGATCGTCGGAGACCTCGGCGGTCTCAAACACCTCGCCTGGGTGACCACCGGCTACATCCTCGCCTCCACCGTCGCCACCCCGATCTGGGGCAAGCTCGGCGACCTGCTCGGCCGCCGGATCACCTTCATCACCTCCATCGTGATCTTCCTCGCCGGCTCCGCGCTCTGCGGTCTCTCCCAGAACATGGGCGAACTCATCGGCTTCCGGGCCCTCCAGGGCCTCGGCGCCGGTGGCCTCATGGTCGGCGTGATGGCGGTGCTGGCCGAGATCGTGCCGCCCCGCGACCGCAGCAAGTACCAGGGCGTGATGATGGCGGTCATGCCCGTCGCCATGATCGGCGGCCCGCTCGCCGGTGGCTTCATCACCGACAACCTGAACTGGCGCTGGGCCTTCTACGTCAACCTGCCGCTGGGCATCATCGCCCTGTTCGTCTGCTGGTTCGTCCTCGCCAAGCTGCCGCGCAAGTCCGCCGCCAAGGTCCGCATCGACTGGACCGGCACCGCCTTGCTGAGCGTCTGGATCACCACCCTGGTCCTGATCACCAGCTGGGGCGGCAGCGAGTACGACTGGGCCTCGGGCACGATCCTCGGCCTCATCGCGGTCACCGTGATCGCCTTCGTCGCGTTCGTCCTCGTCGAGCGCCGGGCCGTGGAACCGATCATGCCGCTGTCGGTCTTCGCCGACCGCAACTTCAGCCTCGCCGGAGCCCTCAGCTTCATCGTCGGCTTCGCCATGTTCGGCGGGATCACCCTGCTGCCGCAGTTCCAGCAGTACGTCCAGGGCTCCTCCGCCACCAACAGCGGTCTGCTGCTCATGCCGATGATGCTCGCCGCGATGGTGCTCTCGCTCGTCGGCGGTACCTACATCAGCAAGACCGGCAAGTACCGTCTGCTGCCCATCGTGGGCACGGTCTTCCTGACCGCCGGGCTCGTCCTCTTCGCCACCATGGGACCCGACACTTCCCGCTTCACCACCGGGCTGTACATGGTGGTGCTCGGCCTCGGCATGGGCGGCCTGATGCAGACCACCATGCTCATCGCCCAGAACAGCGCCCCGCTGCGCGACATCGGCGCCGCCACCGGCGCGGCCACCTTCCTGCGCAACATGGGCGGCTCGCTCGGCGTCTCCCTGCTCGGCACCCTCTACGCCGGCAAGCTCACCGACTCCTTCACCGCGGCCGGCGCGTCGGCCGCGGGAGGGGCCGACGCCGGTTCCTCGGTCTCCAGCATGACCCCCGAGGCGCTGCGGTCCCTGCCCGCCGCCGTCCAGCACGCCTTCGCCCAGGCGGTCAGCGACGGCGTCGACACCGCCTTCGCCTGGGCCGCGGGCGCCGCGGCCATCGGCATCGTCGTCGCCCTCTTCGTCCGCCAGGTGCCGCTGCGCGGCTTCACCGGCGGTGAGGAGAAGAAGGCGGAAGCGGCGGCGGCAGCCGTCCCTGCGGTCGCCGAGTGACCTGCTGACACACCGACCCACCGGCGCATGACGGTGCCCCGTACGGAACGTCCG
>NZ_JBHWZJ010000541.1:0-3578 GCF_042728415.1 Streptomyces sp. NPDC060198
GGCAGGGAGACCCGGCCGGGCGCGCGACGACCCCGGCGCGGGAGGGCTGAGCGCGGCTCGGCCCCGCGTCTTCTTCCGGCGCCACCGGCGCGTCGAGGACGGCCCTTGGTCCACCCCGGTGCGGCAGGGCTCCACCCGGTCGAAGTTGACGCCCCGCTGGTCCGTCTTCTCGAAGAAGTAGCCCCGGCCGGTCTCCCGGATGCGGGACTCGGCCGTGGTGTCCCCGTCGAACATCGTGTGCGAGTCGTGGTGGGGGAAGGCCCCGTGGATCGGGTCGAGCAGGTTCTCCACGGCGTACCGCCACGGCACGTCCCACTCGGCGCAGCGGAGGAAGGCCGCCAGTTCGTCCGCCCCGACATCCGGCGGTGCACAGCCGAGGTAGTAGGCGATCACGGCAGGTCGGCTCACGCCGTGCCGGGCGGCCGACCCCGTGAGGTCGCCCAGGCCGGCCCGTGGCTCGCCTCCGACCAGGCTTCGTACGTCACCGGCTCGGTCATCCACGTGGACGCCGGCTGCACCAGCCGCTGACCACCGCGGACGGCTGCGGCTCCCCGGTACGTCCGGGACCGGAATGCCCGGGAGTCGTGCCGTCGACTCGGCGAGTGACACCGCGTGCGCGTTCAACTCCGCACGCGGCGCAGTGAATTCATCCGATGACCTCCTGTCCCACCCCTTCTCCGCAATGCCGTGCGCCGCTACCATCGGGCTGCGTTTGGGAGCGCTCCCACCCCCGCATCGGCCCACTGCCACCCGTGTGGCGGTCCAGCTCGGAGAGGACTTTTCCGTGCGTTTGAGAGCCAGACCCTTTGCAGCCCTGCTGGCGGCGTTCGCCTTGGCAGCAGGCTTGTCGGGCATTGCCACCCCGTCCGTGGCGCAGCCCAGCAGCGGCGCCACCACGGCGGAAGCATCCGATCTGTCGTCGGCCACCACCCTCGCAGCGGACTCCTACACCTGGAAGAACGCCCGTGTCGACGGCGGCGGTTTCGTTCCGGGCGTCATCTTCAACCGGAGCGAGAAGAACCTCGCCTACGCGCGCACCGACATCGGGGGCGCCTACCGCTGGGAC
Source organism: Streptomyces sp. NPDC060198 (assembly GCF_042728415.1). Taxonomy (NCBI): domain Bacteria; kingdom Bacillati; phylum Actinomycetota; class Actinomycetes; order Kitasatosporales; family Streptomycetaceae; genus Streptomyces; species Streptomyces sp. NPDC060198. Next base: position 1,067 of record NZ_JBHWZJ010000541.1, read on the forward strand.
CAGTCGGGCAAGCAGTGGAAGCCGCTGCTCGACTCGGTGGACTGGGACCACTGGGGCTACACCGGCGTGGTGAGCCTCGCCTCCGACCCGGTGCAGCCGAACAACGTGTACGTTGCCGCCGGTACCTACACCAACAGCTGGGACCCCAACAACGGCGCGGTGCTGCGCTCCACGGACCGGGGCGCCACCTGGACGCCGTCGGTGCTCCCCTTCAAGCTCGGCGGCAACATGCCGGGGCGCGGGATGGGTGAACGGCTCGCCGTCGACCCGCGCAAGAACTCGGTGCTCTACCTCGGCGCCCCGAGCGGCAACGGCCTCTGGCGGTCCACCGATTCGGGTGCGACGTGGTCGAAGGTCACCGCCTTCCCCAACGTCGGGAACTACTCCCAGGACCCGTCCGACACCAGCGGCTACGGCAACGACAACCAGGGCGTCACCTGGGTGACCTTCGACGGTCGTGGCGGCAGCTCCGGCACCGCCACGAAGAACATCTACGTCGGGGTGGCCGACAAGGCCAACACCGTCTACCGCTCCACCGACGCCGGTGCCACCTGGTCGCGGATCGCCGGACAGCCGACCGGCTACCTGGCGCACAAGGGCGTACTGGACGAGGGCACCGGCTACCTCTACCTCCCGCTGAGCGACACCGGCGGCCCGTACGACGGCGGGAAGGGCAAGATCGCCCGCTACGACACCGCCACCGGCACCTGGCTGGACGTCAGCCCCGTCGCCGAGGCCGACACGTACTACGGCTTCAGCGGGCTCACCGTGGACCGGCAGAAGCCCGGCACGCTGATGGCGACCGCCTACAGCTCCTGGTGGCCGGACACCCAGATCTTCCGGTCCACCGACAGCGGCGCGACCTGGACGACCGCCTGGGAGTATACGAGTTACCCCAACCGCTCCACCCGCTACACCCAGGACGTCTCCTCGGTGCCGTGGCTCACCTGGGGCGCCAACCCCTCGCCGCCCGAGACCAGTCCGAAGCTCGGCTGGATGACGGAGTCGCTGGAGATCGACCCGTTCGACTCCAACCGCATGATGTACGGCACCGGAGCGACCCTCTACGGCACCGAGAACCTCAAGAACTGGGACACCGGCAGCCAGTTCAAGATCACGCCGATGGTGAAGGGGATCGAGGAGACGTCGGTCAACGACCTGGCGAGCCCGCCCTCCGGCGCCCCGCTGCTCAGCGCGATGCTCGACGTCGGCGGCTTCCGGCACACGAACCTCGACGCCGTGCCCGCGATGATGTACACCTCGCCCAACTTCACCTCCTCCACCAGCCTCGACTTCGCCGAGGCGTCCCCCAACACCGTGGTGCGCGTGGGTGACGCGGACGCCGCCCCGCACGTCGCGTTCTCCACCGACAACGGCGCCAACTGGTTCGGGGGCACGGATCCTTCGGGCGTCACCGGCGGCGGCACCGTCGCGGCGGCGGCGGACGGCAGCTCGTTCGTCTGGAGCCCGGCGGGCACCGGGGTCTACCGCACCACCGGATTCGGCTCCTCGTGGACCGCGTCCACCGGCATCCCGGCCGGTGCCACCGTGGAGTCGGACCGCAAGAACCCGAAGAAGTTCTACGGCTACAAGTCCGGTGTCTTCTACGTCTCCACCGACTCCGGCGCCACCTTCACGGCGAAGTCCTCCACCGGCCTCCCCGCCGAGGGCAACGTCCGCTTCAAGGCCGTCCCCGGCATCGAGGGTGACGTCTGGCTGGCCGGCGGCACGACCACGGGTGCGTACGGGCTGTGGCACTCCACCGACTCCGGCGCCACCTTCACCAAGCTGTCCAACGTGGCGCAGGCGGACTCCATCGGGTTCGGCAAGGCGGCCCAGGGGGCCTCGTACCAGACCCTGTTCACCAGCGCGAAGATCGGCGGGGTGCGCGGCATCTTCCGGTCCACCGACGCGGGCGCGAGCTGGACCCGGATCAACGACGACGCCCACCAGTGGGGCTGGACCGGTGGCGCGATCACCGGCGACCCGCGGATCTTCGGCCGGGTGTACGTCTCCACCAATGGGCGCGGCGTCCTGTACGGCGACTCCGCGTCCGGTGACACCGGCACCACCGACCCGGGCACCGACCCCGGTACGGACCCGGGCACCGACCCCGGAACCGATCCGGGTACCGACCCCGGGACCCCGGCCGGTGCCGCCTGCAAGGTGACGTACAAGATCACCAACCAGTGGTCCGGCGGCTTCCAGGGCGACGTCACCCTCACCAACACCGGTGACACGGCGATCGACGGCTGGAAGCTCGCCTGGACCTTCCCCAACGGGCAGCAGGTGTCCCAGGCTTGGAACGCCACCGTCCAGCAGTCCGGCACGGCGGTGACGGCCACCGACGCCGGCTGGAACGGCAAGCTCGCGGTCGGGTCGTCGGCGACCTTCGGCTTCACCGGCAGCTGGACCGGGAGCAACGGCGCGCCGAGCGCCTTCACTCTCGGCGGGAAGAGCTGCTCCCTGTAGGACCGGCAGGCGCACGTGAGCGTCGCTTCCGCGCTGGTGC
>NZ_JBHWZJ010000542.1:0-3546 GCF_042728415.1 Streptomyces sp. NPDC060198
CGGTGCCGGGCCCACCGCCGTCCCGTAACCGGAAGACCCGGCGCCGATCGCGGCCGACGCAGGCGCGTCGGGGTCCGGTGATTCCTGTGAACGGAACCGAAGCTGGTCGACACACGCCCTAGCCGGTATGGGACACCAACGCGTCGATGAGCCGCGGCCAGAGCTCCCGGGGGCGGTCGTGACCCATGTCGGGGACCAGGAGGAGTTTCGCACCAGGTACGAGCTCTGCGGTGCGCTCTCCGCCGCTGGGCGCGATCAGCGTGTCGTCCAGACCGTGGATCACCAGCGTCGGCACCCGCAGTTCGCGGAGCGCGTCCGCGCGTGAACCACCGAGGACCATCGCGCCGAGTTGCCGCCCGGTTCCCCCGGGACAGTACGAGCGGTCGTAGCTCGCGGCGGCCAGTTCACGCAGCGCCGCGGCGTCGCCGTAGCGCTTGGAGGCCCACACCAGCTCCCTCTCCGCCGCCGCGACGTATCCCTCGCGGTCAGCCGGCTTCGGAGCGGACACCGCAGCCTGAGCCTCCGGGGTGGACCGGCCGTATTCGCTCTCGCCGGTCGAGGACATCATCGACGTCAGAGTCAGTACCCGCTGCGGGGAGGAGAGAGCCATCGTCTGGGCGATCATCCCGCCCATCGAGGTACCGACCACGTGGGCGCGTTCGATACCGAGCGCGGTGAGCAGGCCGAGTCCGTCGTCGGCCATGTCGAGAAGCCGGTAGGGAACCATCGCCAGGGCGGCGGAGATGTCACCCGAGCTGACGGTGGCGATGAACTCTCCCGTTTCCACAGGGTGTTCGTCGAAGGTCGTGGACAGCCCGCAGTCGCGGTTGTCGTACCTGATCACATACCGGCCGCAGTCCGCCAGCGCCCGGCAGAAGTCCTCGTGCCAGGCGAGCATCTGCGCACCGAGACCCATCACCAGCAGGACGGGTGGGTCGCCGGGGTCGCCGAAGGTCTCGTACGCGATGGACACTTCGGGAGACACGGCGACATTCGGCATGCATGAATCCTGCCACGGAGCCGACCATGCGGTGCGGCCACGAATTCGGCACGTGACCTGAGCCTCTCCTGCCGACCGCCGTCATCCGCCGGGACAGCCGCTGGTACCGCGTCAGCCGAGCTTCGCCCCGTCGCGACGCCCGGCACGCACTCTCGCCGCACCGGCCGGAAAGCCTCAGTACATCCGGTACAGGGCTCCGGGCCGGCACGCCGGGAGCGTACGCCCGACGCCGCTCCTCGGCGGGCAGACCTTGGCCGACGCGGCACTAGCCTGCCTCCATGACCGTAACCCTCGAAGTACAGGACGGCGTCGGCACGATCCGGCTGGACCGGCCGCCGATGAACGCGTTGGACGTGGCCACCCAGGACCGGCTGAAGGAGCTGGCCGAGGAGGCGGCCCGGCGCGACGACGTGCGCGCCGTGGTGATCCACGGGGGAGAGAAGGTGTTCGCGGCGGGAGCGGACATCAAGGAGATGCGGGACATGGACCACGCGGCGATGGTCGTACGGTCCCGGGCCCTCCAGGACTCCTTCACCGCCGTGGCCCGCATCCCCAAGCCGGTGGTCGCCGCCGTCACCGGCTACGCCCTCGGAGGCGGCTGCGAGCTGGCGCTCTGCGCCGACTTCCGGATCGCCGGTGACAACGCGAAGCTCGGCCAGCCGGAGATCCTGCTCGGGGTGATCCCGGGGGCGGGCGGTACCCAGCGCCTCGCCCGGCTCGTCGGTCCCTCGCGGGCCAAGGACCTGATCTTCACCGGCCGGCACGTACGGGCGGACGAGGCCCTGGCCATCGGTCTGGTCGACCGGGTGGTTCCGGCGGCCGAGGTGTACGAGCAGGCGCACGCCTGGGCCTCGGCCCTGGCGAAGGGGCCGGCGCTGGCGCTGCGGGCGGCGAAGGAAGCGGTGGACGCGGGTCTGGAGACGGACCTCGACACCGGTCTCACCATCGAGCGGACCCTGTTCGCGGGGCTGTTCGCCACGGAGGACCGGGAGACCGGCATGCGCAGCTTCATGGAGGACGGTCCGGGGAAGGCCACCTTCCGCTGAGCGGGCCGACCGGGCTCGTCGCCGGGCCCGGTCCGCGCACGGGTCCCGTGGGGCCGTGAGCCGGTGCGCGGCCGGACCGCGTTCATCCGTGCGAGCGGCATCGCCGGTACCGCCCCGGGGCCGCACCGCACGGGCCGGCCGGTGCACGGGCCGACGCCGCCGTTCCGTGCCGCCGGTGTTCCGTCGCAGGTCAGCGGGGCCACGCCATTCATTTTTATGCCTTTGGCATATGCCGATCTCCCTACCGGATTCGGCCATTCCGGCGGTGGGATTCCCGCGGAACGGCTCCGGACCGGGCCCGCTCCGGCCATGATGGGGTGCATGGCGGGCCTGGAGGGTGGGGAACAGCCGCGCGCGCACGGCAGTGCGACAGCGGCGCGGCGGGTATCGGTGTCGGACGATGAACAGGCAACCCATGTACTGGAGTTGTACGGGAACCCGGCCGACGAGGACGGGGTGCGGCTGCCGTCCCGCCCGGAGTCCGCGGCGACGGCCCGCCAGCTCGCGTCGGCCGTGGTGCTGTGGCAGTGGAAGCTCTCGCCGCAACTCGCCGAGTACGCCGTACTGCTCGTCTCCGAACTCGTCGGCAACGCCGTACGGCACACCGGCGCGCAGTACTTCGGTCTGCGCATGGAGCGCCGCCGGGGCATGATCCGGATCGGGGTGCGTGACCCCTCGCGCGGTCTGCCCTGCCTGATGCCGGTGCGGGAGATGGATGTGAGCGGACGGGGCCTTTTCCTCGTCGACAAGCTCTCCGACCGCTGGGGCGTCGACCTGCTGCCGCGCGGCAAGATCACCTGGTTCGAGATGCGGATCTCGGACCGCTCGGACCGGTAGGGCGCCGCTGCCGCACCCGGGGGATTTCCCCGTGCACGCAGAAGCCCCCGTCCGCCGTGGTGCGGCGATCGGGGGGCTTCTGTGGGGGGCCGTGAAATGGGGGGTGATTCACGGCCGCGTGCAAGACCTGGCTCGGGTCGGAGGAGGTCGTGAGACGACTATGGCACATCAGCCCCAGGAAGCCAAAGGTGCATTTCGGTCATTAGTGGGCTAATGCACTCTTTTGGTATGTGAATCGTAGGTTCTGTTGGTGAAACTCCTGGCATTCAGTGAATGAATATGAAGTTCACTGGATGATTTGTAGATCCAGGGGAAGTGGTGAAGATCGTTCCCGCTCCGAACCCCCGAGCCGGTGGTTCCCTTGCTCACCGGCCGCCGCAGGAGCGAAGACATCGGCCGGTTAATCTGACCACCGTCAATCGGACAAGCGACAGGGGCGGAAAAGTGGCGGACATCGAGTCGGCACGCAAGGCGTTCGAGCATTTCGACCAGAACGGCGACGGTCTCATCACGGCCGCCGAGTACAAGAGCGCCATGGCCCGGCTGGGCGACCCGTTCGTCACCGAGACGGTCGCCCAGGCGATCATCAACTCCCACGACGCCAACGGCGACGGCCTGCTCACCTTCGACGAGTTCTGGGCCTCGCAGAACAAGGCCTGAGCC
>NZ_JBHWZJ010000543.1:0-1807 GCF_042728415.1 Streptomyces sp. NPDC060198
AGCACGGGAACGCCGTTCGCCTCGGCGAGGTCGGCGACGGAGTCGCTCCAGATCTTCTCGTAGGCGAGCTCGCTCTTGGGGTGTGTCACGACCAGCACCACGTCGTGCTCGGAGTCCAGAAGGGCTTGCAGGGTGCGGTGACCCCAGGTCTGGTAACCGAACATGACGACCCGCATGGGGGTTCCTCCTCTGTGCCGGAATGGACCACGGGTCAGTAAAGCAAGGCTTACCTTGGTTTGCAACGGGCGTGCGGTGTAATGCGTTTGAAGAGTCGCGCGCCCCCTCGCTCCGCCGCGGCGCCCCCTCGACAGTCTCACAGGATTAGCTTAGGCTCACCTAAATTCGAGCCGCGCCGTCGGTGGTCCCGACGCTCGCACCTTCGCCATGCCATGAGCGGCTTCCCCCGCACGAATGGGAGTGACATGTCACCGGTTCTTCCCGCCGACGCCCCGCAGGTCCACGACCTCATCGGTATCGGTTTCGGACCGTCCAACGTGGCCATGGCCATCGCGATCAGTGAGCACAACGCCCGCGCCGGCGAACGGCATCCGGTCAGTGCCCGCTTCTTCGAGCAGCAGCCCACCTTCGGCTGGCACCGCGGCATGCTGATCGACGACGCGACCATGCAGGTGTCCTTCCTCAAGGACCTGGTGACGCTCCGGAACCCCACCAGCGAGTTCAGCTTCCTCTGCTACCTCAAGAGCAAGGGGCGGCTGATCGACTTCATCAACCACAAGAACCTCTTCCCGCTGCGGGTGGAGTTCCACGACTACTTCGAATGGGCCGCCGCCCAGGTCGCGGACATGGTGTCGTACGGACACGAGGTCGTCTCCGTCAGGCCCACCGTCCACGACGGAATCGTGGAGTACCTCGACGTGACGGTCCGGTCCGCGGAGGGGCTCTCCGTCCACCGGGCCCGCAACCTCGTCATCGGCACCGGGCTGCGCCCCCTCCTGCCCGAGGGCGTCCAGCGCGGCGACCGGGTGTGGCACAACTCCGAACTGCTCGCCAAGGTCGGTGAACTGGACGGGACCTCACCCTCCCGGTTCATCGTCGTGGGCGCCGGACAGAGCGCCGCCGAGAACGTCGCCTACCTGCACCGCGTCTTCCCCGAGGCCGAGATCTGCGCGGTCTTCTCCCGGTACGGATACAGCCCCGCCGACGACAGCGCCTTCGCCAACCGGATCTTCGACCCCGGCGCCGTCGACGAGTACTTCGCCGCGCCCGACGAGATCAAGCAGCGGCTGATGGGCTACCACGGGAACACCAACTACTCCGTGGTCGACATCGATTTGATCGACGACCTCTACCGGCAGAGTTACCAGGAGAAGGTGCTCGGCACCGAACGGCTGCGCTTCCTGAACGTGTCCCGACTCGTGGGCGTCGAGGAGAAGCCGGAGAAGGCCCGTGCCACCGTGACATCCCTGGTCACGGGCGAGGAGACGGCCCTGGACGCCGACGTCGTGGTGCTCGCCACGGGCTACAGCCCCGTCGACCCCCTCGGCCTCCTCGGCGAGGTGGCGGACCGCTGCCGCACCGACGACCGGGGACGCGTCCGCGTCGAGCGCGACTACCGCATCGAGACCGACCCCGCCCTGCGGTGCGGTATCTACCTGCAGGGCGGTACGGAGCACACCCACGGCATCACCTCGTCGCTGCTCTCCAACACGGCGATCCGGGTCGGCGAGATCCTGGACTCACTGCTCGACCGGCGGGCCAAGGCCGCCTCGGACGAGGCTGGGACGATCGCCGAAGGAGCCGTCGGCGCGTCCCGCTGAACCGGGTGAAGGCCGGACGGTCCCCCGGC
>NZ_JBHWZJ010000543.1:1817-3483 GCF_042728415.1 Streptomyces sp. NPDC060198
CTGGGGGGGGCGCGCGCCGCCCCGCGGGTAGTCTCTGCCGGGGCGGGGGTGGCCGTAACCGGACCTGAGATCAGCGGAGTTGGCCGACCACCCTGCGGGCATCGAAGATCAAAGGGATAACGTACGACGACATGACCACGACTACGGTGGAGCTCCCGGTGCCCCGGGGAGCGACGAACGCCCGTCGAAGACGAGTGGTGGGGATCGGCGTGCTCGCCCTGATCGTCGTGCTCGCGGGGGTCGCGTCGCTGGCGGTCGGCGCCCGCGCGCTGAGCCCCGCCGACGTGTGGCACGGCCTGTTCGCCGAGCCGGACGCCGACCGGCGCCTCACCGAGATCAGGCTCATCGTGCGGACCGTCCGGGTGCCCCGTACCGTGCTCGCGATCGTGGCCGGCGTCGCCCTGGGCGTCGGCGGGTCGCTGATCCAGGGATTCACCCGCAACCCGATCGCGGACACCGGGCTGCTCGGCGTGAACTCCGGCGCCTCCTTCGCCGTGGTGGCCGCGATCGGGCTGCTCGGCTTCGCCGGTCCGTTCCAGTACGTGTGGTTCGGTTTCCTGGGGGCGGCGGTCGCCGGAGTCGTCGTGTTCGGCCTGTCCAGCGTGGGACGGGGAGCGGGCAATCCACTGACGCTCGCCCTGGCGGGCCAGGGCGTCACGGTGTTTCTCGCGGCGATGACCACGGCCGTCGCCCTGTCCGACCAGAAATCGCTGAACGCGCTGCGGTTCTGGAACGCGGGGTCCGTCGCCGGCGTCGGGTTCGACGTCATCTGGCCACTGACCGGTTTCATGGCGGTCGGGCTGGTCCTCGCGCTGACCACGCTGCCCGCCCTCAACCTGCTCAACCTGGGCGAGGACGTGGCGCGCGGGCTGGGCGTGAACATCGCGCTCAGCCGGACCGTCGGCATCCTCGCCATCACCCTGCTGGCGGGCGCGGCCACCGCCGCGTGCGGTCCCATCGCCTTCCTCGGGCTCATGGTGGCCCACATCGCCCGGCACCTCACCGGGCCGGACTACCGCTGGCTGGTACCGTACGCGGGCCTCCTCGGTGCCGTCGTCCTGCTGGTCTGCGACATCGTCGGGCGTCTCGTGGTGCGTCCGGGGGAGCTGGCCGCGGGAGTCGTCGTCGCCCTGCTCGGTGCGCCGTTCTTCGCGGTCCTGGTCTGGCGCGGAAAGTTCAAGAACGCGTGAACGGGACAGAGGCTGTGAACGGGACCGAAGTGCAGCGATCGCTCTCCCCGGCCCCGGGGGTGCGGCTCGGCCGGGTGTCGTTCGTCTGGCGGCCCTGGATCGTCACGGTCACGCTCGTGCTGGCTGTCGCGGTCTTCTTCGTCTTCTGCCTCTCCGTCGCGGTCGGGGACTTTCCCATCGCGCTGTCCCGGGTGATCGCCACGGTCTTCGGCGGGGGCGAGCAGGTGGACCGATTCGTCATCATGGAACTGCGGATGCCGAGGGCACTGGCCGGACTGGTGGTGGGGTTCGCGCTCGGGGTCTCCGGGGCCGTCACCCAGTCGGTCGCACGCAATCCGCTGGCCAGCCCCGACGTACTGGGAATCACCGGGGGCGCCGGCACGGTCGCGGTCTTCCTGGTGACGGTCTCGGGCGGTGCCGCCACGGCGGTCGTCAGCTCGGTCGGCCTCTCCGCCGCCGCGCTCGCGGGTGGTCTC
>NZ_JBHWZJ010000544.1:0-3474 GCF_042728415.1 Streptomyces sp. NPDC060198
CACCAGGTGTGACCGGCCCCTCCTCCGTGCCGCAGCGCCGTCACGCCCCGGTGAGGACCTCCGCCGCGGCGAGGCCGCAGACGCGGGCGGCACCGTGCGTCTCCACGTACAGCGCGCCTCTCGGCGCGGAGTACGGCAGACCCATCTCCACGACCACCGTGTCGGGACGCCGGGCGAGCAGGGCGTCGACCGCGCCCGCCATCCACGGGTGGCGGTGTGCGTCGCGGACGACCGCGACGACGCGCCGCTCCCCCGCGGCCGCGAGGGCCTCCGCCACCGGGTCCGAGCTGTCGGTCCCGTAGGTCGCGCCGGTGGTGCCGGGCAGCAGGCGGGCCAGCTCGGCGGCCACACCCCACGGGGTCTCGGCGCCGACGGCGACGTTGGCCACCGGGGTGAAAGCGGCGACGTGGACCGGAGCGTCCAGCCGGGGGCCGTCACCGGTCACCCGTACCGCGCGGCGGGCCGCGACGAGACCGATGTCCGGGTCGTGTCCGTCGGGCCGTCCGGTCGCGGTGCCGGGCGCGGTCCCCTCCTGCACTGCCGCGCCCGGCTCCGGGACCGCCCCCCTCGCACCGCGCGTCCAGGACGCGAGTGCCCGTACCCGTGCGGCGGCGTCGGCCAGCCGCTCCTCGGCCAGCTCCCCGCCGCGCACGGCGGCGACCAGCGCGTCGCGCAGCCGCTCCACCGTGGCGTCGTCCTCCAGCCCGCCGCCGACGCACAGGGCGTCGGCGCCGGCCGCGATCGCGAGGACCGAGCCGCGCTCGATCCCGTACGTCGCCGCGATGGCCTGCATCTCCACCGCGTCGGTGACGATGAGTCCCTCGTACCCGAGTTCACCGCGGAGCAGACCGGTGAGGATCTGCGGACTGAGCGTCGCGGGGCGGTCGGGGTCGAGCGCGGGGAGCAGGATGTGCGCGCTCATCACCGACTTCGACCCCGCGGCGATGGCGGCCTTGAAGGGGACCAACTCGCGGGCGTGCAGGGTGTCGAGGTCGACGTCGATCCGGGGCAGCGCGTGGTGCGAGTCGACGGCGGTGTCGCCGTGGCCGGGGAAGTGCTTCGTGCAGGCGGCGACCCCGGCGGCCTGGATGCCCTCGACGTACGCGGCGGTGTGCCGGGCCACCAGGGCGGGATCGGCGCCGAAGGAGCGTACGCCGATGACCGGGTTGTCCGGGTTGGAGTTGACGTCCGCGGACGGCGCCCAGTTGAGATTGACGCCGCACTCGATGAGCCGGCGGCCCAACTCGTGGGCGACGGCCCGGGTCAGCGCGGTGTCGTCCACGGAACCGAGGGCGTGGTTGCCGGGGAAGGACGAGCCGTCGCGCACTTCCAGGCGGGTGACGTCGCCGCCCTCCTCGTCGATGGCGACGAGTACGTCGTCGCGCTCGGCCCGCAGTTGGGCGGTGAGCGCGGCGAGCTGGCCGGGCGAGACGATATTGCGGCCGAACAGGCCGACGGAGGTGAGCCCTTCGCCGACGCGACGGAGCAGCCAGTCGGGCGCGGTGGTGCCGGTGAAGCCCGGCTGGAGAACGGCGAGCGCGTCACGGGTGACCGTGTCGACGGAGGAGGCAAGAGTGGTCATGGGGGCCGCACTATCCCTTCACTGCGCCGTCGGTCAGACCGCTCACGGCCTTGCGCTGCAGGAAGACGAAGAGGACAAGGATCGGGACCGCGAAGACGGAGGAGGCCGCCATGGTGGCACCCCAGTCGTCGCCGAACTGGGTCTGGAACTGAGACAGCCACAGCGGCAGGGTCTGCGCCTCCGCCTGCTTGTTCAGGACCAGGACGAGCGGGAACTCGTTCCAGGCGGTGATGAAGCCGAACAGCGAGGTGGACATCAAGCCGGGCGCGAGCAGCGGCAGGATCACCTTGACGAACGCCTGGGGCCGGGTGCAGCCGTCCACCATCGCGGACTCCTCCAGCTCCCTGGGTACGGAGGCGACGAAGCCCCGCAGGGTCAGGAGCGTGAAGGGCAGGATCATGACCATGTAGAACAGGGTCAGCGGTATCAGGCTGTTGAGCATGTCCGAGTCACGCACGATGAAGTAGATCGCGATGACCATGACTTCCCACGGCGCCATCTGGGCCACCATGAAGCCGATGATGAACCCCTTGCGTCCCTTGAAGCGCATCCGGGCCAGGGCGAACGAGCCGGCCAGCGCGAGGACGAGGGAGAGGGCCACGGCGATGACGGTGACGGTGAGGGAGTTCCGGACCATGGTCCAGAAGTTGTCGGCGGCCAGCGCGGTCCGGAAGTGTTCGAGCGTGATGTGGGTCGGGAACCACACCGGATCGTCCGAGACGATGTCCGGGGTCGGCTTGAAGGCCGTGGCGAACATCCAGTACACGGGGAAGACGAAGCCGACGACCATGACGAGCGCCGTGGCGTTGGGCCAGATACGGCCGAAACGTGACGAAGCCGAGCGCTTCACAGCTCGTCCTCCCCTTGCTTGAGAACGATCCGGAGGTAGGAGGAGGTCAGCAGGAGCAGGATCACGATGGTCAGCAGCGCGATGGCCGATCCCATGCCGTAGTGCTGGTTGCCGACGCCCTCGATGTAGGCGTACACGGGCAGGATCTCGGTGAGCCGGTCCGGACCGCCCTCGTTGATCGCGAAGACCTGGGCGAACGCCTTGAAGACCCAGATGACTTCGAGGAAGGTCGTCGCGAAGAGGAAGGGCCGCAGGAACGGCATGGTGACCGAGGTGAAGCCCTTCCAGGCTCCGGCGCCGTCGAGCGAGGCGGCCTCGTAGAGCTCCTTGGGGATCGTCGTGGTGGCGGCGTACAGGTTGATCGCCACGAAGGGGATCGACTGCCACACGATGAGCACCGTGATGACGAAGAAGGTGGAGAACTGGCTGCCGGTCCAGTTGTAGTCGGCCATCGAGTGGAAGCCGATCTTGTCCAGCACCCAGTTGACGACACCGAACCGCGAGGCGAAAAGCCACTGGTAGACGGTGGTCGCGGCGATGACGGGCATCGCCCACGCGAGGACGAGGCCGATGAGCAGCGTGACCCGCATGCGCTTGCCGAGCTTGGCGAGCAGCAGACCGGTGAGCGTGCCGAAGATCATGATCAGGACCACGTTGGTCCCCGCGAACACGATCGACCGGCCGGTGACGTTCCAGAAATCCGCGTTGCCGAGGATCTCCTTGTAGTTGTCGACGCCGTTCCACTCGGAAATGTGCTGGATCAGCTGCCGCATGTTGAGGTTCTGGAACGACAGCAGGGTGTTCTTCACCAGCGGCCAGCCGAGGAACACCAGGGTCACGGCCACCGGAGGGGCCAGCAGCAGATAAGGGGCCAGCTGCGATTTTCTGCCGCCGATACCGGACGGTCCCGGTGTGCGGTCGGCCCGCTTCTTGACCTCCGCCGGACCGGAGGGCGGCCGTTCGGTCTGCACGGTCATGCTCGCCATCTCTTTCTTGGCACCATGGGACAACTCTGCTGCCGGGTGCGGACTCCTCGGCGAGG
>NZ_JBHWZJ010000545.1:0-3471 GCF_042728415.1 Streptomyces sp. NPDC060198
GCTCCTGGACGAGTGGGCAGAAACCGGTGCGGTGCGGGGATCAGTCCCCGGCGCTGTCGACGACAGCTGCCCACTCGTCCAGGAGCAGTTGGGCGGAGGCGTCGTCGGGGCCCTCGGCCCACAGGTGGGTGACGGCCTCGGCCGGGTCGGGGAGGACCATGACCCAGCGGCCGTCCGCCTCGACGACGCGGACGCCGTCGGTGGTGTCCACGTCCCTGTCACCCGCGGCCTCGACCACCCGGCGCATCACGAGCCCCTTGACCGCCCAGGGGGTGGCCAGGTCACGCCGGAGCACGTGGGCGCGCGGGATACGGTCGTCGATCTGGCTCAGGGTGAGCTGGGTGCGGGCGATCAGTCCGATGAGCCGGACGAAGGCGGCCGATCCGTCGAAGACGCTGGAGAACTCGGGGACGATGAATCCACCGCGTCCGTCGCCGCCGAAGATCGTGTTCTCCTCGCGGCCGACCCGGGTCAGGTCGTCGGGCGAGGTCGTCGTCCACTCCACCTGCGTGCCGTGGTAGGCGGCCACCTGTTCGGCGACCCTCGTGGTCGTCACCGGCAGCGCCACTCGCCCGCTCCGCCGCTCGGCGGCCACCAGGTCGAGCATGACCAGCAGCGCGCGGTCGTCCTCGATGATCCTGCCTCGCTCGTCGACGAGGGAGAGCCGTTCACCGACCGGGTCGAACCTCACGCCGAACGCGGCGCGCGCCGACGAGACGATCTCGCCGAGCCGGACCAGTCCGGTACGCCGCGTCTCGGCGGATTCGGTCGGCCGCGACTCGTCGAGTCCCGGGTTGATGGTGAGCGAGTCCACGCCGAGCCGTCCGAGCAGGCTGGGCAGGACGAGCCCCGCGCTGCCGTTGGAGGCGTCGACCACGACCTTCAGACCCGAATCGGCGATCCCGGTCGTGTCGACGTTGCGGAGCAGGGAGCCCGTGTACGAGTCGAAGACGCTCGACGGGAAGTGCAGATCCCCGATCTCACCGGGAAAGGCCCTGCGGTACTCCTGGCGGGCATAGACCCGGTCCAGCTTCCGCTGCTGGGCCTGCGAGAGGTCCGCGCCCCGCTCGTCGAAGAACATGATGTCGACGGAGTCGGGGACACCGGGCGACGTCCTGATCATGATGCCGCCGGCGCTGCCGCGGGCCGTCTGCTGACGGGCCACGGGCAGCGGCACGTTCTCCAGGTCGCGTACGTCGATGGCGCTGGCCTGGAGGGCGGAGATGACCGCACGCTTCAGTGCCCGGGCGCCTCGCGAGTGGTCTCGCGCGGTGGTGACGGTCGCCCCCTTCTTCAGGGTGGTGGCGTACGCGCCCGCGAGACGGACCGCGAGTTCCGGGGTGATTTCGACGTTCAGGATTCCGGAGACACCGCGGGCTCCGAAAAGGTGGGCCTGTCCGCGCGACTCCCAGATGACCGAGGTGTTGACGAAGGCGCCGGCCTCGATGGTCTTGAAGGGGTAGACCCGGACATTCCCCTGGATGATCGATTCTTCTCCGACGAGGCATTCGTCGCCGATCACGGCGCCGTCCTCGATGCGGGCGGCTCGCATGACATCGGTGTTCTTACCGATCACACAGCCGCGCAGATTGCTGTGGGAACCGATGAACACGTTGTCGTGGACCACTGCCCGGTGCAGGAAGGCGCCCGACTTGACCACGACGTTCGACCCGATGACGGTGTGTTCCCGGATCTCGACGTCCGCCTCGACCTTGGCGTAGTCACCGATGTAGAGGGGGCCGCGCAGGACAGCGTCCGGATGGACCTCGGCACCTTCCGCCACCCACACGCCGGGGGCGATCTCGAAGCCGTCCAGTTCGACGTCGACCTTGCGCTCCAGCACGTCGGCCTGAGCCTTCACATAACTTTCGTGCGTGCCCACGTCCTCCCAGTAGCCCTCGGCGACATAGCCGTAGATCGGCTTGCCCTCCTTCATGAGCTGGGGGAAGACGTCGCCGGACCAGTCCACGGAGGTGTCGGCCTGGACGTAGTCGAAGACCTCGGGCTCCATGACGTAGATACCCGTGTTGACGGTGTCCGAGAACACCTGCCCCCACGTGGGCTTCTCCAGGAAGCGCTCGACCTGGCCTTCCTCGTCCACGATCGTGATCCCGAATTCCAGCGGATTGGGGACCCTCGTCAGGCAGACGGTGACCAGTCCGCCCTTCGCTTTGTGGAAGGCGATGAGATCGGTGAGGTCGAAATCGGTCAGCGCGTCGCCCGAAATCACGAGGAAGGTGTCGTCCTTCAGCGCTTCCTCAGCGTTCTTCACGCTTCCCGCGGTGCCGAGTGGCTTCTCCTCATTGGCGTAGGTGAGCTCCATTCCGAGCTCTTCCCCGTCCCCGAAATAGTTCTTGACGAGGGAGGCCAAGAACTGGACGGTCACCACGGTCTCATTGAGCCCGTGCCGCTTCAGCAGTCGGAGCACATGCTCCATGATCGGCCGGTTGGCCACAGGAAGAAGCGGCTTGGGCATGCTCGAGGTCATCGGGCGAAGGCGTGTGCCCTCGCCGCCAGCCATCACGACGGCCTTCATGTCGGAAACGTCCTCCTAGAGACGACGATTAAGCCGACTAAGCCCGTCGGGCGGCATCGAGAGACATCTGCCGCGGTCCGGCCACACTGCACGGCACCGCTTCAACGAGCTCAATCGGCTGTTGCGTCCGCCTTGACCAGCCGGCGGACTTGAACCACGTAGAGGAGTCCTGCCCACCAATACAGAGTTGTACCCCACCCGGCGAACGCCCATCCGAAAACTGCGGCCAACGTTTCAAGCCAACCACTTCCGTCGCTGAGCAGCAACAAGGGGAAGGCGTACATCAGGTTGAACGTTGCAGCTTTCCCGAGGAAGTTCACCTGGGGCGGCGGATAACCGTGCCGGCGGAGGATGCCGACCATCACCAGGAGCATCAACTCCCGGGCCACGAGCGCGGCGGTGAGCCAGAGCGGCAGGATCTCGCGCCAGGTGAGCCCGACGAGAGTGGAAAGGATATAGAGCCTGTCCGCGGCCGGGTCCAGGAGCCGTCCGAGGCTGCTGATCTGATTCCAACGGCGGGCGAGCTTGCCGTCGAGGTAGTCGCTGATGCCGCTCAGCGCGAGTACCAACAACGCCCAGCCGTCGCTCTGCGGGCCGCCGAACACCGGGCGAAGGATCAGCCACAGGAAAAGCGGTACCCCGACAAGGCGAGCCATGCTGAGGATGTTGGGGATGGTGAGGACCCGGTCCGTCTGAACCCGAGTCTCCTGGACCTCCACCCGGGGGCCTCCTGTGTGAAGAAATGTGCCAATGATGCCCCCTGACCCTACCGTCAGCCACCGCACGCCGGCGCGGCAGGGGTCGGGAGACACCCCAGAACGCAGAAAACCCCCGTGCCCAAAGGCACGGGGGTCTCCCGGAAAAATTGTTCGGCGGCGTCCTACTCTCCCACAGGGTCCCCCCTGCAGTACCATCGGCGCTGAAAGGCTTAGCTT
>NZ_JBHWZJ010000546.1:0-3455 GCF_042728415.1 Streptomyces sp. NPDC060198
GTCTGGTAGACGGCGGTCGCGAAGGTCTCGGTGGTGCCGGCCGGTCCGCCGCCGGTGAGGACGTAGATGGTGTCGAAGTGCTGGAAGTTCCAGATGAACTCCAGCAGGAGCACGATCGAGGCGACACCGCGGACCTGCGGCCAGGTGACGTTGAAGAAGCGGCGGATCGAGCCCGCCCCGTCCATGGAGGCCGCTTCGTGGAGCTCCCTGGGCACGGTCTGCAGACCGGCCAGGAGCATCACCATCATCCAGGGGAAGCTGGCCCAGGCCTTGGTGACGATGACGGCGAGCATCGCGGTGCCGGGCTGGCCGAGCCAGGCCACGGACTCATCGATGATCCCGGCCTTCATGAGGACGCCGTTGAGTACCCCGTAGTTCGCGTTGAAGATCCACATCCAGAGGAAGGAGACCACCACCCCGGGGATGACCCAGGGGAACAGGAACAGGCCGCGCAGGAAGCCGCTGCCCTTGAGGCCCGTGTTCAGCGCGAGCGCGAGCGCGAAGCCGAGCACGAAGGGTACGAGCGTCGCGCCGACGGTGAAGACCAGCGTCTGCTTGAGGATGGTGAGGAAGTCGCCGTCCAGCCAGTAGGTGAAGTTGTCCAGGCCGACGAACTCCCGGCCCGGCAGCCGCAGGTCCTGCTTGAAGAAGCCGGTGAACAGTGCCGAGAGCAGCGGATAGAAGATGATCGCCGCGAACAGGGCGAGTCCCGGTGCGGTCAGCAGCAGGGCGAACGCACCGTTGGAGAGCCGTCCGCCGGCCCGCTCGCGGGGCGGGGGCGCCTTCTGGGGAGGTGCGGCCGTACTCATGGATCTGTCCTCTCGAACGGGGCGGGAGCGCCGGGGCCCTGTGTGAACTCCACGCTGCTTCAGTGAATGCAAGTTGCAGCATGCGGGATCGTTCTCCATATGGCGCGATGGAGTCAACCCTTTTGGTTGGTGAATCGCCGTTTCTGTGCGCCACCGGCGAACTCGCCCCACCTGGTCTGGGTCTGCCTCTTCGGCTGGTGGTGACCAGGTCGGAGGCCGCAACGGAACTTACAACGAATCCCACTGTCTGAACAGTGGTTGCACAATATGCATGTGATGTACGTTCAAGGCCGCTCCGCTCCGGCGGGGGAGTATCCGAGCTTCATACCAAGGAGGCCGCACCGTGCGGGAAGAAGAGGTCCATTACGACATCGCCGTGATCGGCGGCGGATTGGCGGGGACCTGCGCGGCCATCGCTGCGGCCCGGCTCGGCCGACGCGTCGCCCTGGTCAACAACCGCCCCGTCCTGGGCGGCAACGCCAGCAGTGAGATCCGCGTATGGGTGTGCGGCGCCACCGCACACGGCGTGCACCGCTGGGCCCGTGAGACCGGGATCATGGGCGAGCTGTACACCGAGAACCAGTACCGCAACCCCGAGGGGAACCCCTACTACTGGGACCAGGTCGTCCTCGACGCCGTCCGCGCCGAACCGAACATCGACCTCTACCTCAACACCGACGTCCGCGAGGTCGAGGCGAGCGGCCCCGACGACAGCCGGGAGGTGCGCTCCTGCACCGGCTGGATGATGGGCTCCGAGCGCCGCATCACCTTCCACGCGCGCCAGTTCCTCGACTGCACCGGCGACGGCCTGCTCGGCCACCTCGCCGGTGCCCACTACCGCATAGGCCGCGAGGCGCAGGCCGAGTTCGACGAGCCCTGGGCGCCCTTTGAGGCGGACCGGGCGCTGCTCGGCTCGACACTCCTCTTCCAGAGCAGGGACACCGGCCGGCCGACCAAGTTCGTACCGCCCTCCTACGCCAAGGACCTGTCGCTCACGCCGATCCTGCGCAACCGCGTCCTGCGCACCGGCGACAACGGCTGCGACTACTGGTGGATCGAATGGGGCGGCGAACTCGACACCGTCCACGACAACGAGCGCATCCGCGACGAACTCCAAGCCGTGATCACGGGCGTCTGGGACCACATCAAGAACTCCGGCGACTTCCCGGACGCGGCGAACCTCACCCTGGAATGGGCCGGCAGCCTCCCCGGCAAGCGCGAGTACCGCCGCTTCCTCGGCGACCACGTCCTCACCCAGGGGGACATCCTCCAGCAACGCCAGTTCCCCGACCGGATCGCCTTCGGCGGCTGGTCCGTCGACCTCCACCCCGTGCAGGGCATGTACGCCGACGAGCCCGGCGCGCGCCAGCGGTACGCGGACGGCATCTTCCACATCCCCCTGCGCTCCCTGTACTCGGTGAACGTCACGAACCTGCTCTTCGCCGGGCGCAACATCTCCGCCACCCACATCGCCTTCGGGGCCACCCGCGTCATGGCCACCTGCGCGACTCTCGGCGAGGCCGCGGGAACCGCCGCCGCCCTGTGCGTCGCCGAGGGCCTCACCCCGCGCGAACTCGCCGGCCGACGGCCGGAACTGGTACGCCGCGCCCTGCTGCGCCAGGACGCCTCGGTGATCGGCCTCGCCGACGACGACCCCGACAACCTGGCGCGCGCGGCCCGTGCCACCGCCTCCTCCCACCTGGACCGCCTGGCCGCCGAACCCACACCCGAGGTGCCCGGCACGCCCTACCCGCTCGACCGCGACCTCGCCCTCCTGGTGCCGGTCGATCCCGCACTGGACACGGTCGAGCTCCTCGTCCACGGCGCCCCGGACGGCGGGTCCCGCGAGCTCACCGTGGAGTTGTGGGGGACCGGCACCCCGGAGAACGCGGTCCCCGCCGACCATCTCCTGACGACCGCGGTCGCCGTCCCGCCCGGCGGCCCGCACTGGGTGACGGCTCGCCTCGACCACCACCCCGACACCCCCCGGAACGCGATCGTCGTCGTCCGGGCCTGCGAGGACGCGGCCCTGGTCCTGCTCCCCGAACGGACCGACGGCGTCCTCGCCCTGCGCAGGAAGGCCGAGGGAGACGCGGCCGTCGACCACGACATCCCGGAGGAGGACGGCCAACCGGTGCTGGAATGGCAGGCCCGCGGTCTGCGCCGCCAGTGCTTCGCCTTCCGGGCGGCCCCCGACACCGGGGCGTTCCACCCCGAACGGGCCGTGGGCGGCTACCAGCGTCCCTACGGCGGCCCGAACATGTGGTCCTCCGCTCCGCAGGGCACGGGCGAGTGGCTACGACTCGACTGGCAGGACGAGCAGGAACTCAGCGAAGCCCGCCTGGTGTTCGACGACGACGTCGATGAATACCTCAACAACCTGCACCGTCACCGCACGCCCTACGAGGTCATGCCGGAACTGGTACGCGACTACCGCCTCCAGAGCAGGGACTCCGAAGGCATGTGGCACACGCTCCTGACGGTGACGGACAACCGCCGCCGGCACCGCGTACACGAACTGAAGGCGGCGGACGGCGGCCCCGTACGCACCCGTGCACTTCGGCTCGTGGTCGACGCGACGCACGGGGCGCAGCGCGCACATGTGACCGCCTTCAAGGCGTACGGAGCGTGACCCCGTGGCGAAGG
>NZ_JBHWZJ010000547.1:0-3446 GCF_042728415.1 Streptomyces sp. NPDC060198
GCTCATCAAGGGGGCCGCGCCGCCCTCCCGGACTCCTCCGGGCCCGGGCCTTCAGCCCGTACGCAGCGCCCGGGCCAGGAACGGAGCCGTCCGGCTGCCCGCCGCCCGCGCCACCTCGGCCGGAGTGCCCGCCGCGACGATACGGCCGCCCTCCTCGCCGCCGCCCGGACCCATGTCGATCACATGGTCCGCACCGGCCACCACCGCCATGTCGTGCTCCACGACCACCACCGTGCCGCCCGCGTCCACCAGCCCGTGCAGCTGCCGCATGAGCACCTCCACATCGGCCGGGTGCAGCCCCGTGGTCGGCTCGTCGAGCACGTACAGGGTGTGCCCCCGCCGGGCCCGCTGAAGCTCCGCCGCCAGCTTGATCCGCTGCGCCTCACCGCCCGAGAGCTCGGTGGCGGGCTGCCCCAGGCGCAGGTAGCCGAGCCCCACCTCGTTCAGGGTGCGCAGGCTCCGTTCGGCGGCCGGAACCCCGGCGAAGAACCCGGCCGCCGCCTCCACGGTCAGGTCCAGCACTCCGGCGACGGAGAGCCCGCGCAGGGTGACCTCCAGGGTCGGCGGGTTGTAGCGCGCCCCGTGACAGTCGGGGCAGGGCGCGTACGTGCTCGGCAGGAAGAGCAGCTCCACCGAGACGAACCCCTCGCCCTGACAGGTCTCGCACCGCCCGCCCGCCACGTTGAACGAGAACCGCCCGGCCCGGTAGCCGCGCTCCCGCGCCGTGTCCGTCTCGGCGAAGAGCTTGCGCACGACGTCGAACAGACCCGTGTACGTGGCCAGGTTGGAGCGCGGGGTACGCCCGATCGGCTTCTGGTCCACCTGGACGAGCCGGTCCACCGCCTCCAGCCCCCGCGCGGACGCGCAGTCGCGCACGGCGGGCGCGTCGGGAAGGTCCGCCACCGGCGAGGCCTGGCGGTCGGCGAGCACCCCGGCCAGCACCTGCCCGACCAGCGTCGACTTGCCCGACCCCGAGACCCCGGTGACGGCGGTGAACACCCCGAGCGGGAACGTCACGTCGACGCCCCGCACGTTGTGGCGCCGGACACCTTCGAGCCGCAGGCCGCCGGAGGGCGTACGCGGTGGACGGGCGGCGGGCGCCGCCCCGCCGAAGAGGAAACGCCGCGTCGCCGACTCCGCCACCTCCGCGAGACCGGCCGGCGGACCACTGTGCAGCACCCGGCCGCCGTGCTCCCCGGCGAGCGGCCCCACGTCCACCAGCCAGTCCGCCTGCCGCACCACGTCGAGCTGGTGCTCCACCACGAAGACCGTGTTACCGGCTTCCTTCAGTCTGCCGAGCACCGAGAGCAGGGACGCGGTGTCGGCCGGGTGCAGACCCGCCGACGGCTCGTCCAGCACATACACCACACCGAACAGACCGGACCGCAACTGCGTGGCCAGCCGCAGCCGTTGGAGCTCACCGGAGGAGAGCGTCGGTGCCGTCCGGTCGAGGCTGAGGTAGCCGAGCCCCAACTCGGTCACCGTGCCGATGCGGGCCAGCAGGTCCGTCGTCATCACCCGGGCCGTCGCGTCGCCGCCCGAGGCGCGCAGCACCTCCGACAGGGCCGCCAGCGGTAGCGCGGCCAACTCCGCGATGGTGCGCCCCGCGAAGGTCACCGCCATCGCCTCCGGGCGCAGCCGCCCGCCCCCGCAGACCGGACACGGCACGCTCGTCAGATACCGCTCCGCCCGCGCCCGCAGGGTCCGGCTCCGGGAATCGGCGAACGTGTGCATCACATAGCGGCGGGCGCTCATGTACGTTCCCTGGTACGGGCGTTGGATGCGGCCCGCGTCGCGTACCGGATGGACCGTCACCACCGGCTGCTCGTCGGTGAAGAGGATCCACTCCCGCTCCCCGGCCGGGAGTTCGCCCCACGGCCGGTCGACGTCGTACCCCAGAGCGTCGAGCACGTCCCGCAGGTTCTTGCCTTGCCACGCCCCCGGCCAGGCCGCGATCGCCCCCTCGCGGATCGACAACGAGGCGTCCGGGACGAGCAGTTCCTCCGACGTCCGATGGATCCGGCCGAGACCGTGGCACTCGGGGCAGGCGCCCGCGGCGGTGTTGGGCGAGAAGGAGTCGGAGTCGAGGCGCTCGGCGCCCTGCGGATAGTCGCCGGCCCGGGAGAAAAGCATCCGCAGCGAGTTGGAGAGCGTGGTCACCGTACCCACCGACGAGCGCTCGCCCGCGGAGGAACGGCGCTGCTCCAGCGAGACGGCCGGCGGCAGCCCGGTGACCTCGCCGACCGCCGGAGCGCCGACCTGATGGATCAGCCGGCGGGCGTACGGGGCCACCGACTCGAAGTACCGCCGCTGCGCCTCCGCGTAGATCGTGCCGAACGCCAGCGACGACTTGCCGGACCCGGAAACCCCGGTGAACACCGTCAGCGTGTCGCGGGGGATGTCCACGTCGACGTTCCGGAGGTTGTGTTCCCGGGCACCGCGCACCCGGACATAGGGATCGTGAGGGGTGGTCATGAATGCGGTCTCCGAAGATGGGGCGACAAATCGCCGCATTCTAAGCGCTGAGGGCTGTCCCGTCATGAATCGCGGGACAGCCCTTGAGCCCGCCCGAGGCATCGGCCGCCCGCATCGGGGCACGCGAGGAGCATGCCGATGATCCGTGGCCGGCGGGGGGCACAGGACCGCCCGGGCCGGACCCACGATGCGAAGGAGAGTGCAGCGCGATGACGAATGACCAGAACCCTCGCGAGGACGGTTCCGCACCGACTCCGGAGGACCTGCGCACCCACGCGCGGGCCGCGCGGGACGAACTCGGCAGGACCGTCGAGTCGCTCGCGGCGACGGCGGACGGGACCGCACGCGCGAAGGCCGACGAGATGGCGTCGCAGGCGCGGGCGAAGGCGGCGGCCGCGGCAGCGCGCGGGCAGGAGAAGGCCGCCGGAGCGAAGGACCGGGCCGTGGAGAAGGCCGAGGAGATGCGGACGCACGCCCTGGAGAAGGCCGCCGAGGCGCGCGCGGAAGCCCGGGAGAGGACTCCGGACGCCGTGCAGGGGGTGGCGGCGCAGACCCAGCAGCAGATCGGAGTGGCCGTCAGGACCCTGGGGGAGAAGTTCCAGGAGCACGCTCCCGCACCCGTCCGGCGGGGCGCCGACCGTGTTGCGCATGCCGCCCGCGGCAAGGAGGGACTGCTGGTCGCCGGAGGAGTCGCCGCCGTCGCCGTGGTCGCCGTCGCGCGTCACCGGCGGCGCGGATGAAGGCCTCCGCCGTCGTGTACAAACCCGTCGGCCTCGCGGTCGGGATGGCGGGCGGTCTCGTCGCCGGAGCCCTCTTCCGCCAGGTGTGGAAGACGGTCGCCCGTGAGGACGACGCCCCGAGCCCGACCGACCGTGATCGCGGCTGGCCGGAGATCCTCGCCGCGGCGGCCCTGCAAGGGGCGATCTTCTCCACCGTCCGCGCAGCGGTCGGAAGGGGCGGGGCCATCACCG
>NZ_JBHWZJ010000548.1:0-3433 GCF_042728415.1 Streptomyces sp. NPDC060198
GGGCCACGGTGAGTGGCCCGCCCCCGGGATCGTTCACGCCCTGTCGGGACGCGTCCTCAGGCGCCGAACGCCTTCGACTCGCCCTTGACCGGCTTCGCCCCGGCGAGCAGGTGCGCGGGCACCAGGTCGCGGGCGGGCTCGGAGTACCCCACCGAGACGATCTTGTCGCCCTGGTAGGTGAAGGTGGTCAGCGAGGCGAGGGTGCACTGCCGCTTGCGCGGGTCGTGCCAGAGCCGTCGGCGCTCCACGAAGCTGCGCACGATCCAGATCGGCAGCTGGTGGCTGACGCAGACCGCCTCGTGGCCCCGGGCCGCGTCGCGCGCGGCGTCCAGCGCGCCCATCATCCGTACGACCTGCTCGACGTACGGCTCGCCCCAGGAGGGCTTGAAGGGGTTGGTGAGGTGCTTCCAGTTGTCCGGCTTGCGCAGCGCGCCGTCGCCGACGCCGAAGGTCTTGCCCTCGAAGACGTTGGCGGCCTCGATCAGCCGCCCGTCGGTGGCGAGGTCCAGGCCGTGCGCCTTGGCGATCGGCGTGGCGGTCTCCTGGGCGCGCTCAAGCGGGGAGGCGACGACATGGGTGATGTCGCGCTGCGCCAGGTGCTCGGCGACCCGGTCGGCCATCTTCCGGCCCAGCTCGGAGAGGTGGTACCCGGGCTTGCGCCCGTAGAGCACGCCCTCCGGGTTGTGCACCTCGCCGTGGCGCATCAGGTGGACGACGGTGATGTCCTGAGAACCGTTCTCGCTCATGCGGTGGCCTCCGAGGCGGCGCGGGCGGCGGCGGGCAGGGCGTCGGCGATGCGCTCGACGGCCCGCGAGTCGTGGGCGGTCGAGACGAACCAGGACTCGAACGCCGAGGGCGGCAGGTAGACGCCCTGGGAGAGCATCGAGTGGAAGAAGGCGGTGTAGCGGAACGCCTCCTGCTTCTTCGCGTCGGCGTAGTTCCGGACCGGCTCGTCGGTGAAGAACACGGAGAACATGTTGCTCGCCGTGGACACGTGGTGCGCCACGCCCTCCTTGCTGAGCGCGCCGCTGACCAGGCCCTGGAGCTCGGCGGAGACCGCGTCGACCTTCGCGTACGCGGCGTCGTCGAGCAGCCGCAACTGCGCGAGGCCCGCGGCGGTGGCGATCGGGTTCCCGGAGAGGGTGCCCGCCTGGTAGACGGGGCCGGCCGGGGCGAGGTACGCCATGACGTCGGCGCGGCCGCCGAAGGCCGCGGCCGGGAAGCCGCCGCCCATGACCTTGCCGAAGGTCATCAGGTCGGGCCGCACGCCGTCGATGCCGTACCAGCCGGCCTTCGAGGTGCGGAACCCGGTCATGACCTCGTCGGAGATGTACAGCGCGCCCTCGGCGGCGCACAGCTCCTTCAGCCCGGCGTTGAAGCCGTCCACCGGCCGGACGACGCCCATGTTGCCCGCGGCGGCCTCGGTGATCACACAGGCGATCTCGCCGGGGTGCGCGGCGAAGGCCGCGCGGACGGCCTCCAGGTCGTTGTAGGGCAGCACCAGGGTGTCCCCGGCCTGCGCGCCGGTCACGCCGGGGGTGTCGGGCAGTGCGAAGGTGGCGACGCCCGAGCCGGCGGCGGCCAGCAGCGCGTCGACGTGCCCGTGGTAGCAGCCGGCGAACTTCACGACCTTGGCCCGGCCGGTGAAGCCGCGCGCCAGCCGGATCGCGGACATGGTCGCCTCGGTGCCGGAGGAGACCAGGCGCACCTGCTCGACGGGCTCGACGCGGGCCACCATCTCCTCGGCCAGCGCGACCTCGCCCTCACCCGGCGTACCGAAGGAGGTGCCCCGGCCGACCGCCGCCTGGACGGCGCCGATGACCTCGGGGTGGGCGTGGCCGAGGATCATCGGCCCCCACGAGCAGACGAGGTCGACGTACTCGCGACCGTCCGCGTCGGTGAGGTACGGACCGGTTCCGGACACCATGAACCGGGGCGTACCGCCTACGGCGTTGAAGGCGCGCACCGGCGAGTTCACGCCACCGGGCGTCACGACGGACGCGCGGTCGAAGAGCGACTGTGAAACTGGGGCTTCGTATGAATACGCCACTTTGGTCCTGATCTGCGATTCGGGGGGTCGGAGGGCTGGTGGGGACATCGCGGCCACCGGTGAGCCAAGGAGCGCGCACTCCTCGTATCACGAAAGGGCGTCAGCCCCCTCGCGTCTGCGAAACTGGGGCGTCATGGGGAAAGCTCACACATGCCATGGTGTCAGAGGCGCGCGCGGACTCGCGGGCAGGTGTTTCGCCGCACGCCTGGTGGGGAGGTCACTGACACGATGATCGGGTTGCGCGGTGGGGCTGTGTCTCCTAAGAAGTAGTCGGGTGGATGAAATATGCATCGCGGTGGCGGAGTGGGCGAAGGCACCGACGGCCTGGGGCCCGAGCCTGCGCGGCGTGGGCGGCACCGACGCGATGCTGAACGCGTACAGGGCAGCAGACCGGTCCCGGAGGCCGGCGGCGGTCCCGGGATCAGGAGCGGTGGCCGGGTGGGGGTGACCTACAAGTATTTCGGTGCCCCGGACGGGGCGACCGCCGCACGCGTACCCATCTCGATGCGCCCGGAGGAGCTGGGCGGCGACGAGCTGGGCATGGGGGGCATGTTCACCAAGATCAAGCCGGAGACGGTGGCCGCCATGGTCCTCACCGGGATACAGGGAATCCCGCTGCACCAGGTCCCGCCGCTGGAGCTCGTCGTCCTCCACCCCGACTACGCGGTGGTGAAGCTGCCGATGACCGTGGTCGACCCCCTGCGTGACGTGGGCGAGGAGACGGTGGGCGCGGCGGCCTTCATATGGTCGACCGTCCCCGATCGCGGCGGCCCGCGTGACGCCTTCAACGTCTACCGCCTCCTCCACGAGTGGCAGGACTTCTCCGTCCGCCTGCACGACGCGGGCCACCAGGCGTACTGCCTGGTGTGGCCCTGACGTACAAGACGCCCAAGACGTACGAGACATCCGCGGCGCGCCGGTCGTACGGAACTCGCCGGACGCGCGGGTCGCGTCGGGCGTAGGACGCGCACGCACCGCGCGGGATCGGTGACCACACCCCTGCGGGGCGCTTCCAGGGGCGCCGGCCTTCCGGGGTACGCGCCCGGGTGCACCGGAGCGCATCTGCTCGGCACGCGCATCCATCAGTAGTCATCCGGCCATTCATTGGCCGAAGAACGATCTCCAGTCGGGCACCGGAATCTGCCGACACAAGAGGACATCCGCTGAAGGAGGTCCCGCCGTGGGCGATGTGTTGCCGGCCCTGTCCGTCCCCGCCCTGGTCCTCGCCGGTGGCGCGTACGCCGTGGGCGCGAGCTGGTGGCGCCGGCGCCACCCCCCCCCCCCCCCCCCCCCCCCCCCCCCGCGCCCCCCCCCCCCCCCGGGGGGGGCGCCGGGCCCCGCCCCGGGGGAGCACCGCCCCCCCGGCGCCCCGGGCGGGCCCCG
>NZ_JBHWZJ010000549.1:0-3405 GCF_042728415.1 Streptomyces sp. NPDC060198
CGAGTGGCGGCCCCTCAGGGCTCCCGCGAGCCCGGCGGCAGGGCCGCGGGCTGCGGGCGCCCGGCGTGCCGGCCCACCCGCTGCCAGGCGCCGCCCGCGCCCATGCCGCCGCCGCTCTGGGCGGCCGTACGCCCCTGCTGCGCGGCGGCAGCGGCGTGCCCGAGGCCTCCCGGGCGTCCGGCGAGCCTGCCCGGACTCGTGAAGTTCAGGAAGCTCAGACTCTCCTCGCCGCTGCGGTCACCCGGAAGCGCCCGGAACGACCGCAGATATTCGGAGTACAGCGCGTCGTAGATCGGGGTGGGCGATGAGCCCCCCGGGAGGTCCCTGGAGGGACGCATGCCGGGGATCGGACTCAGATGCTGGCGGGGCGGGTCGTATGAGTGCACATACGGGCCAACGACCCCGGCCTCCGTCGGATGCGGCCCCGAGGGAGAAATCGCCACGCGGCCCGGGCCCGGGGGAGGGGCGGGCATGATCAGGTGCCGGCCAGCGGCATCGAGGCGGCGACGAGCAGACCGTTGACCGCCGCCTTGTCCAGCGCGTCCCTCAGCAGGTCCTCACGGGGCTGCTGGCCGATCGAGCCCGCCGGGGCGGCGAAGACCAGCACCTGCTGCGACCTGTTGACCGCGGCCCGCCACCCGTCGGTGACCTGGAGCGGCTGGTGCGCCTGCCACCAGGCGACGGGGGTACCACCGCCGGAGCCCGGCTGCAGCACCGCGTGCAGACGTCCCACGGCCAGCAGCACCGACCAGCCGGGCAGCGGCCCGGGCAGCCGGTCGAGATCGTACGACTGGCGGAAGCCCTGCTCGCGGAGCAGCTGGAGGAACTCGTCGCCCCCGCTGCCGTCGGTGCCGGGCCGGGCGATCGGGCCGGTCGGCTCGACCACCAGGGCCGGGCGGAGATCGTCCTCGATGAGGACGAGTCCGCTGGTGACGCCGAGGACGGCCTGTTCGGGCATGGGACCCTCCGGATCTTGCGGCTCGCTGCCGGTGATACTGCGCACCGCGCCCTGGAGCTGGTCCTCCGCGACGCGCACGACCTGGGACGGGATGCACGAGGCGTGCGCGAAGGCCAGTACGGCCGTCTCGTCGCCCACGAACAGCACGGTGCTGGTGCGTTCCTGCTCCGAGTCGCCGGGGGTGCGGCAGGAGGTGCAGTCGTAGCTGCCCGGGGCGTTGTCGCCGACGAGCAGCCGGTCTGCTTCGGCGTCGCCGATTTCGGCGCGTACGTCCTCGCTGACGTCGAGCATGCGCGGCACGGGTCGCTCCTAGGAGTCGGTGCGTGGCCGGGCGGGTCCCGGCTCATGCAAGAACAACGGACGATCCGTCGCCCGGGTCACGCCCTCGGAGGCACCGATACGGCGGGGGCCCGGGCGCGCCGGTCGCCCGGGCCGGGCAGCCGGGTTCGCCGTCCGGGAGGGGAGCGGGACCGGGATTCCGGGCTCCGTGCCCGGTCGGCCCGCCGCCGCGGGGGGCCGGCGGACCGGTTCGCGCGCGTGTGGCCGGGGTGCCGGCAGGGGCCTTCCGGTCCGTCGCGCGTACAGCATCGGGGGCAGCGTCCGTACGATCGGCGACGGTGCGCCCGCCCGGCCGGTCCGTCAGGAGGTCCGGACGGGACCGGTCCACCGGCCGCTCCCGGGAGGGCCCCGCTTCGGTCCGCGGCACTCGCGGACCGAAGGTGTCCGCGAGTGCTGGCAGACTGCCCGGCATGTTGGAGACCTCGGCACGACTGCTGCGCCTGCTCTCGCTCCTCCAGGCCCACCGCGACTGGAGCGGACACCAGCTGGCCGAGCGCCTCGGGGTCACCCCGCGGACCGTACGGCGCGACGTCGACAAGCTCCGCGAGCTCGGCTACCCCGTCCACGCCAGCCCGGGTACGGGCGGCGGCTACCAGCTCGGTGCCGGGGCGGCGCTGCCCCCGCTGCTGCTGGACGACGACGAGGCCGTGGCGGTGGTGGTCGGGCTGCGCACGGCCGCGGGCAACGGGGTCGAGGGCATCGGCGAGACCTCGGTCCGCGCCCTCGCCAAGGTGGAGCAGGTCCTGCCGGACCGGCTGAGCCGCCGGGTGGGCGCGCTGAGCGCCTTCACGGTGCCCATGGTGCGTGGGCCCGGGCCGGAGGGGAGCGCCGTCGACCCCGGCCTGCTGACCGAGCTCGCGGGCGCCTGCAGGGACTGCCGACGGCTTCGGTTCACCTATCGGGACCACGGGGGCTCCGAGTCCCGCAGGCACGCGGAACCGCACCGGCTGGTGTGCGCGGAACGCCGCTGGTACCTGGTCGCCTGGGACGTGGAGCGGGAGGGCTGGCGCACCTTCCGGGCCGACCGGATCACGCCGACGCCGCCGCACGGTTCCCGTTTCACGCCCCGCCCGCCTCCGGCACAGGACCTGGCCGCCTACGTCTCGCGGGGCGTCTCGACCACCGCCTACCCGGTCCGCGGGGTGGTCCGGCTGATGGTCTCCGCCGAGGAGGCGGCTTCCAGGATCAGCCCGTCCGCAGGCGTGCTGGAGGCCGTCGACTCGGGTAGCTGTCTGCTCACCGCGGGAGCGGCGAGCCTGGACGTGCTGGTTGTCCACGTACTCATGACGGGGTTCGAGTTCGCGGTCGTGGAGCCGCCCGAGCTCACCGGTCGCATCCTGGCCGCCCGCGATCTGCTGACCTCGGCGTTGCGTAGGTCGGGGCATTCCGCATAGTGGACGCGCCGGGGGGATGTGAGGGATTGGTGTGGGCGGGTAAGTCCGACATAAGGGCGAGTGAATTCCGGGCGGCGTCCTCATGTCCGTGGAAATACGGAAGAAGCGCGGGGTCGGGTCTTCCTCCGGGTCCCGCGCGCAATTCCCCGGTCCCGCGGACGGGTGTGCCGACGGCCGTCCGCATTACCCTTTCCGCTTCATCGGACGACTTGTTCGAGTGAATTGTTCGACCGGAATGCGGATGCGGATCTTGTGACACAAGTGTGACCGATGCCGCACCCGCAAGGGGCCCGGGAGCGGGGTTCCGCGAGATTCCGGCGCCGTCGGACCCTGCCCGGGGGCGCCCCGCACGCTCTACGGTGGAAGCCATGGCATCCCTACCGACTCCGCCCGCTCAGCCCGACGACCCGCCCGGTCCTTACGTCGGCCTGGGTGCCGAAAGCGCCGAGCGGCGGGCCGTGGCGCACGGCTGGACCGTGGTCCGTGCCGTGCCGCCGGGCACGTTCCTGACCATGGAGTTCCGCACGGGGCGCATCAACTTCCAGGTCGAGGACGGCACGGTGACCCGCTGCTGGATCGGCTGATCCGCCCGTCGCCCGGTCGTCCGGCCACCCGGCCACCTGGCCACCCGATCGCCCGGCCACCCGATCGCCCGGTCACCGGGTACGGGCCGCAGGGCCCACGGCCCGTGCCCGCCCAGGCCCGGACATGGTT
>NZ_JBHWZJ010000550.1:0-3404 GCF_042728415.1 Streptomyces sp. NPDC060198
GGCCCCGGCCGCCCCGCTCAGAGGCTGACGCCGACCGTCACCGGCTCGTTGACCAGGGTCACGCCGAACGCCTCGCGCACCCCGGCCACCACCTCGCGGGCGAGGGCGAGCAGGTCCTCGGTGGTGGCCTCGCCCCGGTTGGTGAGGGCGAGGGTGTGCTTGGTGGAGATGCGGGCGGGCCCGGTGCCGTACCCCTTGGTGAAGCCGGCCTTGTCGATCAGCCAGGCGGCCGACGTCTTGGTCCGGCCGTCGCCCGCCGGATAGGCGGGCGGGGTGGTGTCCGGGCCCAGGCGCTGCCCGGCGCGGGCGAGGAATTGGGCGTACTCCCCTTCGTCGAGCACCGGGTTGGTGAAGAAGGAGCCGGCGGACCAGGTGTCGTGGTCTTCGGGGTCCAGCACCATGCCCTTGCCCGCGCGGAGCGCGAGGACGGTCTCGCGGGCGGCAGCGGCCGGAACCCGGTCGCCGGCCCGCACGCCGAGGGTGCGGGCGGTCTCCGGGTACTTGATGGGCGCGGACAGCCCGCCCGCGTCCTCCAGTTCGAACCGGACGCGCAGGACGACGTACCGGTCGGGGTGCTGCTTGAAGGTGCTGTGCCGGTAGGAGAAGCCGCAGGCGGCGTTGGGCAGGGTCACCGTCTCGCCGGAGCGCCGGTCGTAGGCCACGACCTCGCTGATGGCGGTGGAGACCTCCTGGCCGTACGCACCGACGTTCTGGATCGGCGTGGCACCCGCGCTGCCGGGGATTCCGGCGAGGCACTCGATGCCCGCGAGCCCGGCTTCGACGGTACGGGCGACGGCGTCGGTCCAGACCTCGCCCGCCGCGAGTTCGAGGCGGGTGCCGGTCAGCTCGAAGCCCTGGGTGGCGATGCGCAGGGCGGTGCCGTCGAAGCCCTTGTCGCCGATGACCAGGTTGGAGCCGCCGCCGATGACCAGGAGCGGGGTGCCCGCGTCGTCGGCCTCGCGGACGGCCGCGACAACCTCGGCGTCGGTCGTCGCGGTGACGAGCCGGGTGGCCGGGCCGCCGAGCCGGAAGGTGGTCAGGGGGGCGAGGGGGGCGTCGTGGAGTACCTGCACGGGTCAAGAGTACGGGCCCCGGTCCTGCCGCCCCCGCCGCTCGGGCGGGGTGGCGGACCGGGGCCCTCATGGCACGGTGCGTGGGCGGTGCGGCGCCGGTCAGGCCGGGACGTGGAGAGCCGGGCCGGCAGGCGCGGGCTCGGGCTCGGTCGCCTGCGGGCCGCCGCGCCGGCCCGGTACCAGCAGGGCGACCAGCGCGGCGAGGGCGACGACACCGGACCCGATCCAGACCGCGGGCACGGTGCCGTCGGCGAACTGCTGCGGGGAGCCGAAGCCGCCCCGGGCGGAGAACACGGAAGCCAGTACGGCGACTCCGAGCGCTCCGCCGACCTCGCGCAGCGCGTTGTTGGCACCGGAGGCGATGCCCTGCTCACCCGGGCGGACGCTGGACATGACGAGTCCGGACGCGGGCGCGAAGTACATCGCCATGCCGACGCCGCCGACGATCAGGCCGGGCAGTTGGGCGGTGTAGGAGACGTCCGGACTGAGCACCCGGGCGAAGAGCGCGAGGCCCACCGCCTGGAGCGCGAGGCCGGTGACGACGATGGGCCGGCCGCCGAACCGGTCGCTGAGGTAGCCGGCGACGGGCGCGACCAGGATCGGCATGCCGGTCCAGGGCAGCATCCGCAGTCCGGCCTCGGTGGGCGAGTAGCCGAGCGCGCTCTGCAGGAACTGGCTGAGCAGGAAGATCGAGCCGAACATCCCGAGGAACATCAGCAGGCTCGCGATGTTGATGCCGAAGAAGGCC
Organism: Streptomyces sp. NPDC060198; assembly: GCF_042728415.1. Taxonomy (NCBI): domain Bacteria; kingdom Bacillati; phylum Actinomycetota; class Actinomycetes; order Kitasatosporales; family Streptomycetaceae; genus Streptomyces; species Streptomyces sp. NPDC060198. Next base: position 1,822 of record NZ_JBHWZJ010000550.1, read on the forward strand.
CGGTCGCGGAAGAGCCGCATCGGCAGCATCGGGCGCTCGGCGCGGAAGCCGTGGCGGACGAAGCCGCCGATCAGCGCGGTGCCGGCGATGAGTCCGGTGAGGACGGGGGCGCTGGTCCAGCCGTCGGAGTTGGCGCTGACGAGGGCGTACACGATCCCGAAGAGGCCGCCGCTGACCAGCAGGGTGCCGGCGATGTCGAGCCGGGCGTCCGGGGCGTACGACTCGGTCAGCCGCAGCCGGGCCAGCGGCAGCAGCACGAGGCCGACGGGGACGTTCAGCCAGAAGATCCACTGCCAGGAGATGTGCTCGGTGATGCTGCCGCCGATGAGCGGGCCGCTCGCCACGGCCAGGCCGGTGACCGCGCTGTAGATGCCGAGCACCGCGCCCCGGCGGGCGGCCGGGACGGCGGCGGTGAGCAGGGTGAGGGTGAGCGGCATCATGATCGCCGCGCCGACGCCCTGGACCGCCCGGAAGGCGATGAGTTCACCGATGCCGGGCGAGAGGGCCGCCGCGGCGGAGGCGCCGGTGAAGACGGAGAGCCCGACGAGGAAGAGCCGGCGGCGGCCGAACCGGTCGCCCAGGGCCGCGCCCATCATCAGGAGCACGGCGAAGGTGAGCGTGTAGGCGTTCACCGTCCATTCGAGCTCCTTCAGGCCGCCGCCGAGGCTCACGCGGATGGACGGCAGGGCCGTGGTGACGACCAGGTTGTCGAGTGCCGCCATGAAGCTGGCGACGCTGGTGACGACGAGGGCCCAGACGGCTCCCCCGCGCAGGGCCGTGGGCGTGGGCTGTTCCATGACTCCCCCTGTGGGTTAGTTATTGATGACTAACTTTTGTGGACAGAAACCGGACGGGCCGGGACGCGCTGTTCTCAGTGGGGGGAGCCGGTTCGGGGCCGGCGCGCCGAAGGGATCGAAGGGCTCACGATGCGGCGGGGGGCGACCCGGCCGCCATCGGTCGGGCGGTCTCCCAGAAGGCATCCCAGACCCGGTGACCGGCCGGAAAGCCGAGAGAGGTCAGGGTGTTCACGAGCATGCCGTGGGCGAAGTAGTTCTTGGTCGCCTCGACGTCGCCGCCGAGTGCGAGGTGGATCTCGTCCCACATCCGCACCCAGACGGTCCGCACCGATGCCCCGAACTCATGGTCACCGGAGGCCTCCGCCGCCGCTACGGCCGCGTACGTCTGCATCTGCATCAGCAGCATGTCCGGGTCGTCGGCGAGCAGGCTCCCGTAGGCGGCGGCCATGCACTGACCGACGTCCTCTCCGTCGGCACCGGCCTCCAGGAGGATGCGGGCGGTCTCGGACACGCAGCGCTCGGCGGCGGCGAGGAACATCGCCTGCTTACTGGGGAAGAGGCGGAAGAGGTAGGGCTGCGAGACGCCGACGCGCCGCGCGATCGTCTCCGTGGAGGTCGCCGCGTAGCCCCCCCGGGCGAACTCGGTGATCGCCGCCCGGACGACGCTCTCGCGCCGCTCCTCCGCACTCATCCTTGGCATGGAAGTAAGTTATTACTCAATTACTAACCGCGTCAAGGGGTTGCGGGCCGGCCCGGTACGCGGGAAGGGGCAGCCGCCGTAGCGGC
>NZ_JBHWZJ010000551.1:0-3383 GCF_042728415.1 Streptomyces sp. NPDC060198
ACCGCGGTGGGGGCCGGTCCCTGTTCCGTGCTGCTGCGGGGCGGGGGCCGGGCGCGCCCTACCCTGAGGGGAGAACATCCACAGGCAGGCATCAGGAGCACGTTGTGTATTTCACGGACCGGGGCATCGAGGAACTGGAGAAGCGGCGCGGCGAGGAGGAGGTCACCTTCGAGTGGCTGGCCGAGCAGCTGCGTACCTTCGTCGACCTCAACCCCGATTTCGAGGTGCCGGTCGAGCGGCTGGCGACCTGGCTGGCGCGTCTGGACGACGACGAAGAAGACGACGAGTGACGCGGCCGGGCCGGCCGGCCCGGGCGTGCCCGCACCGGTGGGGTCCCCTCATCGGTGCGGCAGGGTCTCCCCTGCTGCCGGCTGGGCCCTGACCTCGTTGTAAGCGAGTCCCAGCACCCCCTGCACGAGCAGCAGCACGCCGGCCGCCGTCCATCCGCCGCTGCGGCGGAACGCTCCCCAGAGGGCCAGCGGGGCACCGACGAGCACCTGCGTGGTGGCCACCGCCCGCGCCCGGGGGCCGAGCATCCAGGGGCCGAGGCCGCTGCTCTCGACGGCGTCGAGTTCCACCCGCACGGCGTCCCGCCAGCCCGCCCACTCGATCCGCCCGGTGCCCGGCAGTGCCCGGGCCGCCTCCCGCAGCGCCTCGGTGCTCCGGCCCGGTTCAAGTCCCGGCCGCAGCTCGACTCCCGTACGGGTGAGCAGGCCGAGCAGCGTCCGCAGCCGCGCGCAGCCGTCCGCGTGCGGGTCGGGGCGGGTCAGGGTCTGCAGCGCCTGTACGTCGAGCACCGGGTCGAGATCCAGCCGCGCCGCGAACGTGGCCATCGCCTCGTCCTCACCGGCTGCCGTGCCGTCCGCCAGCCAGACGTATCCGACCGGGCGCCGGAAGCCCGACGCGAGCACGCAGCCGGCCCGGGTGCCGTCCCACCAGAGCGCGACGACCGGCCAGGTGGCGGCGACCGCGAGGGCCGCCGCCCAGCCCGTCAGCACCCGGTCGACCGGTTCGGCGGGTTCGGCGGGCGTGTCCCGCCAGGCCCGTCCCTCCGGCACCAGCACGCTCCACTCCTCACCGGCGGGGATGAGGAGCATGCGCTCGCGCAGGAGGTGGGCCAGGGGCCGCACGGTCTCGGTGTCCGCCCGGCACAGCAGCAGAGCCCCCACGGGTGTCGCGTCCATGTCTTACACGCTAGGGCAATTCATCCAGGTATGAGCCCTTTTGCCGCCTGGGCGAGGGTGCGGAGGCGCTCTCGGCCTTGACTCCTCCAAGCCGCGATATATCGTGTTCTGCAGAGACGCGATATGTTGCGTCGTGCCACCCTCTCTGGAGGTCACACCCATGCCTGTGTCGACGTGGACCGTCGCCGAGCCACTGAAACTCGCTTTCGACGAGGAGGTGACCGCGCTCAGGGTGCGGGTCGTCAACGGCACCGTCAACGTGGTCGGCTCCGAGGAGCCCGAGGCCCGGCTGGAAGTCTCCGCCATCGACGGCCCGCCACTGATCGTCACCCTCGACGACGGCGTCCTGTCGGTGACCTATGAGGACCTCCCCTGGAAGAGCTTCCTCAAGTGGCTCGACCGCAACGGCCGTTCCCGCAGCGCCACGGTCACCCTCGCGGTACCCGCCTCCGTGTCCGTCGAGGTCGGCGTCGTCGGCGCCGGGGCGTTCGTCTCGGGCATCCGGGGGCGTACCGACGTCCGCGGCGTCACCGGCGACACCACCCTCGTCGCGCTCTCCGGGGAGGTACGCGGCGAGACGGTCTCCGGCGGACTGGAGGCGCAGGCCGTCACCGGCGACCTCCGGTTCAAGTCGGTCTCCGGCGATCTCACCGTGGTGGAGGGCGCGGGCACCTCGGTGCGCGCCGATTCCGTCAGCGGCGACATGGTGCTGGACCTCGACGCCACGGGGGCGCCGACCGACATCCGGCTCGCCACGGTCTCCGGCGCCATCGCGATCCGGCTGCCCCACCCGGCGGACGCCGAGATCGAGGCGAACACCGCGAGCGGCGCCGTCTCCAACGCCTTCGAAGACCTGCGGGTCGGCGGCCAGTGGGGCGCGAAGAAGATCACCGGCACGCTGGGCGCCGGTACGGGCAAGCTCAGGGCGACGACCGTGTCCGGCTCGATCGCCCTGCTGCGCCGCCCGCCGTCCGAGGACGAACCGTACGTTGCCGAGCCGACCGGAAAGGCACTCTGACATGCCCCCCGTATTCGCCCACGGCCGCCTGCGCCTCTACCTGCTGAAACTGCTCGACGAGGCCCCGCGCCACGGCTACGAGGTGATCCGGCTGCTGGAGGAACGCTTCCAGGGGCTGTACGCCCCGTCCGCCGGCACGGTCTACCCCCGGCTGGCCAAGCTGGAAGCGGAGGGGCTCGTCACCCACGCCACGGAGGGCGGCCGCAAGGTCTACTCGATCACCGAAGCGGGTCGCGCCGAACTCGCCGGCCGCACCGGCGAACTCGCCGATCTGGAGCTGGAGATCCGCGAGTCGGTCTCCGAGCTGGCCGCGGAGATCCGTGACGACGTCCGGGGCGCGGCCGGCAAGCTGCGCAGCGACATGCGCGCCGCCGCGTCCGCTTCCCGCCACCGGCCCGGCTCCGGTGGACCCGGTGGTGCCAGGAGCGACTGGGAGTCCCTCATCGGCGATCTGGGAGACCTCGCCAAGGTGGGAAATCTGGGCGACTTCACGGAGAAGGACGCCTGGCGCAAGGCCAAGGAGGAGTTGCGCCAGGCCAAGCAGGAGTGGAAGGAGCAGGCCCGCCGGGCGAAGGACGAGTCGCGGCGTGCCCGCGAGGACGCGCAGCAGGCCCGCCGCCAGGCGAAGGAGGCCGACGAGCGCGCCCGTGAGCAGATGCGGAACGCCGCCCGCCAGGTGCAGGAGCACTTCGCGCGGGGCGACTGGCCCGCCGGGGTGCGCGACGGCCTGGCGGAGATCACCGGCCACCTCGCCGGCCTCGCCAAGACCGGCACCTGGCCGCCCTCCGACCGCACCGAGCACACGCGCGCGCAGAGCCCGGAGGCCCGGCCGTCGGATCAGGAGCACTCGCGTCCGGGCGGGGCGGCCGCGGACGCGAGGGCCGCTTCCCGTACGGAGCCCGGCCCCGCGCCCGACTGGGCCGCGGACGTGCCGGTCACCGGCGATCCGGCCCGCGACCTGGACCGGCTGCTGGACCGTTTCCGCGACGACATCCGCGACGCCGCCCGCGACCGGGGCGTCACGGACGAGCAGGTGGCAAAGGCCCGCGCCCACCTCGCCACGGCGGCCTCGCGCGTCGACGCGCTGCTGCGGAGCGACGGACCGCACGACGGGGACGACCCGAAGGACCTCCGCAGGGCCTGAAAGACCGTCACGCGGTGAGGCCGCCACCCGTCGGAGG
>NZ_JBHWZJ010000552.1:0-3376 GCF_042728415.1 Streptomyces sp. NPDC060198
GAGGCTCCACTTTGCCAAAACTTGACCCAATGGGCCGCTGTTACTGGCAGTAAATCATCTCGGGTCTTCTGTCCGGTTGCGCGGAGTTTTTCTCCGGTTCGGGCGTCCCTTTCGTGCCACCCTGCGTGGCCGGTCCGTGTCCTGGTGTCGCGCACCGGTTATCAGCCCGTTACTAGCGAGTAACGACACCCCTTGTGCACGGGCCCCGAATGCACCACGATCGGCCACGCTCGGTCCAATACCCGCCAGCTCGACCGCCAGTCGGCGCCGGGGGCAGTTGGTCCCCACCGGGCGGGCCGGCGGAACACGCGCCGACCCAGGACAGGGGGGTTCCTGCCCGAGGGCGGGGCCTGTCCGACCGGCTGCGCGGACCGCGCGGTCAGTGGTTTGTCGCTCGGGGGTGATCGCCGGTGCATCGGATGCGGTACACGCCTCCGGAACGGGCGCTCTCCTTCCCGAGGACGTAGCACTTCTCCCATCCCAGGACGGGCACGAGCCCGGCCGGAGATGTACGTCCGAGAAGGAGGAAATATATGAGTTCCCAGATACGCGGTGGAACGAGATGGAAGCGTTTCGCCCTGGTCATGGTGCCGAGCGTCGTCGCGACCGCCGCGGTGGGCGTCGGCCTCGCGCAGGGTGCGCTGGCGGCGTCGTTCAGCATCTCGGGGCAGGACTTCAAGGTCACCGCCGACAGCCTCGAGGGCGACAACTTCGTCCAGTACGGCAACGTCGCCAAGGGCGGCGCGGGTAGCCACCCGGTCGCGGTCTCCGGCTTCAGCCACGCGGAGATCACGAACATGTGTCAGTCCGTCGTGACCGACATCCCGTACATCGGCAAGTGGACCTTGACGTTGACGGCGGGCACCAAGGCCGACAAGCCGGTCGTGGCGGACAACCTCTACCTGGACGTCTCGCAGCTCGACGCCGACGCCGAGTTCAAGAACATCGACATCGGTGTCGCGGCGAACAGCCTCGGCAAGGAGAGCAACGGCAACTTCGGCACCCAGCCGAACACGGGCGCCACCGACGGTGCCGCCGCGTACGGCTTCGGTCAGCGTGCCGAGCACGCGACGCTCACCAACGTCGAGCAGAGGGCCTGGGCGACCACCGCCGGCACCTTCAAGCTGAGCAACCTGAGTCTGCGTCTGAACGCGGGCGCTAACGAGTGCCAGCTCAAGAAGTAGCGGTAGGCATTCTGTTCGGGCGGCCGGGTCCCTCGTCAGGGGTCCCGGCCACCCACCCTCCCTTTCTCACAGCGATACCGGTTCCAGGGAGCTGTTTTCCATGAGCCCCGAGTCCACAGGGCAGAACGAGCACTACCTCACCGTCTTCAGGCGGGAATTCCGCACCTGGCGGGGTAACAGGCCGTTCTGGGCAGGTCTGTTCACCATGGCGGGCGGTATACCCATCGCCTACTTCCCGTACGCGAACATGCACCTCGGCAACGTCACGCTGGCGATGTCCACCACGGCCGGCGCCGGTTCGCTGATCATCGGGGTCCTGCTCGTCACACTGGGCCTGACGATGTGGTTCCACCACATCGTCCGCGTGTTCTCCGGAGTGGCCGCGATCCTGCTCGCGCTGATCTCCATACCCATCGCCAACTTCGGCGGCTTCGTGATGGGCTTCGTCCTCGCGATGCTCGGTGGCGCGCTCGCCATTTCCTGGGCCCCGGGCCGGCCGGTGGCCGACGCCGAGAGCGCCAAGGACCCGGCCGCGCTCGGTGAGCCCGCCCAGAGCCCGGCCGCCCCGGTGCACTACGGCACCGAGAACCCGGCCCTCGCGAGCGTGCCGCCCGGCACCGGGTTCCAGGGTGCCGAGGCCTTCCCCGCGCAGCAGCCGGCCCCCTACGACACGGCGGACGGCGTCGAGACGGACGGCGGGAGGCACCGTGCGTGAGGACGGTTACTCCGACACTTTCGCGGGCGAAGCCGCCCGCGAGCGGAGAGGCCCGCGCCACGCGGCCCCCCGCAAGTCGCTCCTGATGAAGCTCAACCTGCCGTCCGGCAAGAAGGCCTTCGCGCTCGCCGCGATGCCGACGGCGGTCTTCGTGGGCATGAGCCTCACACCCAAGCTGGCCATGGCGGACGACGCGTCCGACATCCCGTACGCGCCCGGACCGTGCGTCACCCGGTCCGACGAGGCGAGCGAGTCGCCGGAACCGTCGACGTCCGCCTCGCCGTCGCCCTCGGCCTCCGACTCCGCCCCGGCGGGCACGGACGAGGGCAAGGACGACGAGCCCTCCGCCACGGCGACCACGACCCCGTCCCCGTCCGCGACGTCGAAGGCGCCCGCCGCCGACACCTCGCAGGACGAGACGGCCGCGGCGGCGAAGTCCGCAGCCGAGCCCACCCCCACCGAGAGCACCAACCCGCTCGACCCGCTCGGTGTCGGCGACGCGATCAAGGACTTCTTCGACGGCCTCGACCCGAACAAGGCGACTCCGTCTCCCAGTGCCACCACCCAGGCCCCGGCCGCCTCGGAGACCGGTTCCGGTTCGGACGAGCCGGCAGGAGCACCGGCGGCGGGGTCCACCGAAGCCGACGACTCAACCGACGCTGCCGACGCCGCCACGAAGAAGGCGGCCGCGGCTGCCGAGAAGACCGAGGCGGAGATCCGCGCGGCGGCGGCCGAGGCGGGCCAGACGGTCGAGGAGCTGGACGAGGACGCCAAGGGCCTCGACGCGAAGAAGGACGAGGACATCCCGGACGGCGCCAAGCAGCCGTTCCCGTGTCCGACCGAAGACCCGGAAGCCCTCGCGGCCGCCGAGCTGGAGCCGGGCGTGCCCCTGCTGCCGACCGACCCGTGGATTCTGGAATCCTCGCTGCTCACCCTCACGGGGCTGGACTACGCGGGCATCGTGGAGGTGAAGACGGCGGACGGGAAGGTCAAGAAGGTCCTGAAGTTCACCGCCGACTCCATCGACATCAAGGACCTCCACCAGAAGGCGGTCGGCCCGGACGGGACCACCACCCACGTCCAGGCGCGGGACGGCTCGACGTCCACCATCCGCAACGGCAAGGTGACGATGTACACGGAGGAGCTGAAGGGCAACCTCTTCGGCATCATCCCGATCACCTTCAGCCCCACCGCCCCGCCCCCGATCAATGTGCCCTTCGCGTTCTTCACGAACGTCAAGGTCACCCAGGCCGGCCAGTTCGGCGGCACGCTCAAGGTGCCGGGTCTGAACAACTACCTGACCAAGAACGCGAGCTGATCCGCAGCCCCACCCCCAGACCAGTCCGGGAGCCGCACAACACCTGTGGCCCGCAGCCCTGTCGTTCAGGGAGGCGGGCCACAGGTGGTCTACCCGAAGGACGCGGGCCAGATCCTCGCCTTCGCCGACATCTTCGCCGGCGCCCGCGTCGTCGAGGCC
>NZ_JBHWZJ010000553.1:0-3356 GCF_042728415.1 Streptomyces sp. NPDC060198
CGGGTGCCCGCGTGCGGGCACCCGGTGCGCCCCCGGGCCGTTCACCCGGTGAAGGCCCGGGGCGGTACGGTAGCCGTCCGACCAGCGCCAGTTGACCGCACGAGACGGAGTGGCACCGGATGCAGCACGCAGTGGGGGCTCCGTTGCCGCCTCCCCACCAGCCCGGACACGGCCCCGTCGGCGGCCCGCACCACGCCCCGCAGCCGGGCAGCCCCGTGCCGCCCCCGATACCCCAGGCGCCCCCGGCACCTCCGGCGCATCCAGTCCATCAGGCCCAGGGATGGGCCGCGCCCGGCCCCGACCAGCAGCCCGCACCACCCTCCCGCGAGGTCACCGGCCACTTCCGGCTGCCGCCGGGCGGCCTCGTGCCGGTGCCCGCGCAGCCCGTCGAACCCGGCACGGGCGCCGCGACCCTCGCCGTCCTCCTGATCGGCCCGGCGGGCGCGGGCAAGACCACCGTCGCCAAACTGTGGGCCGCCCGCCGCCGGGTGCCCACCGCCCACGTCTCCCTGGACGACGTACGCGAGTGGGTACGCTCCGGGTTCGCCGACCCGCAGGCCGGCTGGAACGACCAGTCCGAGGCCCAGTACCGCCTGGCCCGCCGCACCTGCGGCTTCGCCGCCCGCAACTTCCTCGCCAACGGCATCTCCTGCATCCTCGACGACGCGGTCTTCCCCGACCGGCCCGTCATCGGCCTCGGCGGCTGGAAGCGGCACGTCGGGCCCGGTCTGCTCCCCGTGGTCCTGCTGCCCGGCCTGGAGGTGGTCCTGGAGCGCAATGCCGCCCGCACCGGCAACCGCCGCCTCTCCGACGAGGAGGTCGCCCGCATCCACGGCCGGATGGCCGGGTGGTACGGCTCCGGACTGCCGATCATCGACAACTCGACCTACGACGTCGAGACCACGGCCCGGGTCCTGGACGACGTCCTCGCCCGCGCACTGGCCAGCCCGCCCTCCTGGTAGCGGACGTCGGCCCGTGCCGTACCGGCCGTCCCCGGTCGGACAGCGCTGACGGGCGGGGCGGCGGATGCGCTCGTACGCTCGGGGCATGTCAGAGGTGTACGCCGTCCGCCGCGGGCTGGTCCGCGACCGGTGCGCCGCCGTCGGATCGGCCGCCGCCCTGGTCTCCCGCCCCGCCAACGTCCGCTATCTCGCCGGCGGGGCGCCTCCCGGCGCCGTCCTGCTGCTCGGCGCCGGAGAGGACGTCCTGCTCTGCCCCCGCGCCCCGGGCGGCGATCCCGCGCACGGGCGTACGGACGAGTCGCTGCGGGTGTCGGTGCTGGGCAGCGGGCGCGGGGACGCGGCGGTCGCCGCCGCGAGCCTGGCCGCCACGCACGGCACGGAGTGCCTCGCGGTGGAGGAGCACGATCTCACCGTCGCCCGCCACCGGGCCATGACCACCGCCGCCCCCCGGCTCCGCCTCGGGGACCTAGGGACCACCGTGGAGCAGCTGCGGGTGGTGAAGGACGAGGAGGAGATCGCCTGCCTGCGCATCGCGGCGGAGATCACCGACCAGGCGCTGGGCGAGCTCCTCGAATCGATCCTCGTCGGCCGCACCGAACGCCATCTCTCCCTGGAGCTGGAACGCAGGCTGGTCGACCACGGGGCCGAGGGGCCCGCCTTCGCCACTTCCGTGGCCACCGGGCCCAACTCCGGCCAGGGCCGTCACCGGCCCACCGACCGTAGGGTCGAGGAAGGTGATTTCCTCAGCGTCTGCCTCGGCGCGAGCTACCGCGGCTACCGCTGCGAGATCGCCCGCACGTTCGTCATCGGCACCGCCCCGGCGGACTGGCAGATCGAGCTGTACGACCTCGTTTTCGCCGCTCAGCGCGGTGGCCGGGAGGCTCTGCTGCCGGACGCCACCTACCGTGAGGTGGACCACGCGGCCCGTCATCCGCTGGACTCCGCAGGGCACGGCGAGGGGCTCATGCCGCGCACCGGGCACGGGGTCGGACTCGAAATCGACGAGGACCCGCAGTTGGCACCGACAGCCATGGGTAAACTGGACGCTTGCGTGCCGGTCACCGTCGGACCGGGGGTCCACCTCCCGGGCCGGGGCGGTGTCCGGATCGATGACACGCTCGTCGTGCGCCCCGAGGCGGACGGCGGACCCGAGCTACTCACCATTACGACCAAGGAGCTGCTCGCGCTCTAGCGCGCGTTCTTGGCCGTCCACTGCTTTCAGTCCAGGAGATTCCGCAACCGTGGCTTCCACGAACGACCTCAAGAACGGCCTGGTGCTCAAGCTCGACGGAGGCCAGCTCTGGTCCGTCGTCGAGTTCCAGCACGTCAAGCCCGGCAAGGGCCCGGCCTTCGTGCGCACCAAGCTCAAGAACGTGCTCTCCGGCAAGGTCGTCGACAAGACGTTCAACGCCGGCGTGAAGGTCGAAACGGCCACCATCGACCGCCGTGACATGCAGTTCTCGTACATGGACGGCGACTACTTCGTCTTCATGGACATGAGCACGTACGACCAGCTGATGGTCGACCGCAAGTCCGTCGGCGACACCGCCAACTTCCTCATCGAGGGCTTCACCGCCTCGGTCGCGCAGCACGAGGGCGAGGTGCTCTACGTGGAGCTGCCCGCCGCCGTCGAGCTGACCATCCAGCACACCGACCCGGGCGTCCAGGGCGACCGCTCCACCGGCGGCACCAAGCCTGCCACGCTGGAGACCGGTTACGAGATCGGCGTGCCGCTCTTCATCAGCACCGGCGAGAAGATCAAGGTCGACACCCGTACGGGCGACTACCTCGGCCGGGTGAACAGCTAACCGTGGCTGCCCGGAACAAGGCCCGCAAGCGCGCCTTCCAGATCCTCTTCGAGGCCGACCAGCGCGGCGAGTCCGTGCAGACGGTCCTCGCGGACTGGGTCCGGCACTCGCGGACCGACGACCGTCAGCCCCCGGTCGGCGAATTCACGATGGAGCTCGTCGAGGGGTACGCGCGCTACGCGGACCGCATCGACGACCTCATCGTGACGTACGCCGTGGACTGGGAGATCGACCGCATGCCGGTCGTCGACCGCAGCATCCTCCGGCTCGGCGCGTACGAGCTGATCTGGATGGACGAGACGCCGGACGCCGTCGTCATCGACGAGGCGGTCCAGCTCGCCAAGGAGTTCTCCACGGACGACTCCCCGTCCTTCGTGAACGGAATGCTGGCCCGTTTCAAGGACCTCAAGCCGAACCTGCGCCGCGAGCAGTAGCTCGGGGCGCCGAGCGTTCAGCCGACGAAGGCCCGCGGTCATTGCGACCGCGGGCCTTCGGCATGCCCGGAGACCGCCTCTCGTGTGCCCCTGGGGGGCTCACGGGGGTCGTGGGGAGCGCGAGTGTGTCCGGACACGACGCCGGGCCGGCG
>NZ_JBHWZJ010000554.1:0-3348 GCF_042728415.1 Streptomyces sp. NPDC060198
GTCCGGGCTTCCCGGCGTTCCGGCGCGGACGTACCGCCCCGGGGTGGTGCCCACGATCCGCTTGAAGTGCCGGGTGAGATGGGACTGATCGTGGAAGCCGGCGGCCGTGGCCACCTCGCCCGGCGGCCGTCCGTCGAGCAGCAGACGGCGAGCCAGATCGACACGGCGGGACGTCAGGTACTGATGCGGGGCGATGCCGAACGCGCCGCTGAAGGCCCGCACGAGATGCGTGGGATGGGCGTGGACCAGACGCGCGGCCTCCGCCAGGGTGAGGCCGTCGAGCAGCCGTGCGTCGAGCAGATCGCGCAGGTCCCGGGCGACGCCCCGGCCGTCCTGTGCCGCACCGCCGCCATCCGGTCCGGAGCCGAGGAGCGTCCGCAGCCGCTCCCCCACGAAAGCGAGCCGGCTCTCCGCCTCGAACGCCTCTCCGGGGTGCGCGAGAGCCGCGTGCAGCTGGCCGACGCGCGTACGCAGCAGGGGTTCGACGAAGTCCGGGTGATCCACCGCGGGTCCGATGAGGCTCGCGTCGAGCTGGGTCGTGTCGAGGTAGACGACGCGCTTGCGGAAGCCGTGCGCCGTGGCCGGCGAGCCGTTGTGCGGGACGTGCGGTGGCAACAGGCTCACGGTGTCGCGCGGCGTGCCGCGCTCGTACCGGTCGAGGTCGTAGCGGACGGCTCCGTCGTCGACGATCAGCAGCGTCCACGCGTCGTGGACGTGCATGGGGTAGGCGTGCTCGGTGAAGTGGGCGTGGAACACCTCGACGACGCCCGCGACCGGCGGCCGCCAGGCGGAGGTCTCCGGTACGGATGTCACGCCAAGAACGTACAAGACGGGACGGGCGGGCGTCGCGGAGTCTCGGAGCATGAACACCGAGAACGAGAACGCCCCCGGAAACGCCCGAGGCGTCGCCCCGTACGAGAACGCCCCCGTCCGCCTCGACACCAAGATCGCCGTGCTGCTCCGCGAGGACCTGGAGACCTGGCAGCGGCTGAACGTCACCGCCTTCCTGGTCAGCGGGCTCGGCTCGGTGGCGCCGGAGGTCGTCGGCGAGCCGTACGAGGACGCCGATGGCACCCCGTACCTGCCGATGTTCCGTCAGCCGGTGCTGGTCTTCGAGGGTACGAAGGAGGTGCTGACCGCCGCGCACACCCGGGCGCTCTCCCGCGCGCTGCCGAGGTCCCTGTTCACCTCGGACCTGTTCGCCACGGGCAACGACCGGGACAACCGGGCCGCCGTCCGGGCCGTGGGCGTGGGCGCGCTCGATCTGGTGGGCCTGGCGGTGTACGGCCCGCGCAACGCGGTCGACAAGGTCCTCAAGGGCGCCCGCATGCATCCGTGAGTGCTCAGGCCTGCGTCTTCAGGCTGCTTCTTCAGGCCTGCGTCTTCAGGCCTGCGTCTTCAGGAGCCGAAGGCCGGTGTCCGGCCGGCGTCGTCCCACGCCTCGCGGGCGGCGGCGATGACCGGCCGGTGCTCGATCGACCAGTCCGCCAGCGCTTTGACCAGGTGGGTGAGGCTGTGGCCCAGATCCGTGAGCTCGTACTCGACCTGGGGCGGAACGGTCGCGTACACGGTCCGGTTCACCAGTCCGTCGCGCTCCAGGCGCCGGACGGTCAGGGTCAGCATGCGCTGCGAGACGCCGCCCGGGATCCGGCGCTGCAACTCCTTGAACCGCCTCACTCCGGAGGCGAGTTCGACGATCACGTAGACCGACCACTTGTCGCCGAGCCGGTCCAGCACGTCCCGCACACCGCACTCGTCCTGCGGGGTCTCACAGACGATCACCGGCTCCTGCGGCTCGGACGTGGTTACACCGGTGTGCCCTACCGACATCGAAGTGCCTCCTTATGCGATCCGCGTCCACTCCCCAGGATGAGAACACACGGCTCAGGAGGGAACTTCCATGTTGCTCATCACCGGTGCGAACGGCGCTCTCGGCAAGCTCGTCGCCGAAGAACTGGCCGACCGCGACGACGTCGTCCTCGGCACGCGGACCCCGCGTTCGACGACCGAGCGGCGCATCGACTTCGACGACCCGTCGTCGCTGGACCTCACCGGAGTGGAGACCCTGCTGCTCATCTCCGCCGGATACGGCGAGGACGACGTCGTCCTCGCCCGGCACGAGGCAGCGATCTCCGCCGCCGAGAAGGCCGGTGTGCGGCACGTCGTCTACACCAGCCTGAGCGGCGACGGCGACCACCTGCCCTTCGCCCTGGCCCACCGCTGGACGGAACGCCGCCTGACGCGCTCGCCGTTGAGCTGGACGGTGCTGCGCAACGGCCTGTACGCCGAGTTCCTCGCCGCAGTCGCGGCACCCACCGACGACGGCACGATCACGGCCCCGCTGGGCGACGGCAGGCTGGCGGCCGTGGCCAGGGAGGACCTGGCGGCGGTGGCGGCCCGGGTGGTGGCCGAGCCCGGAGCGCACGCGGGAAAGGTGTACGAGCTCGTCGGCGAGGAGCCCCTGGGCGGCGACGACGTGGCCGGGGCGGTCGGCGGACGGTACCGGCCCAGCTCGCTGGCGGCGGCCCGCGAAGCGATCTCCTCGGCCGGTGCGGCCCTGCCCTTCCAGGTGCCCATGCTCGTCGGCACCTACTCGGCGATCGCCGCGGGCTTCCTCGACGGCGGCGCGATCGCGGACAACGCCCTGCCGGGGCTCCTCGGCCGCACGCCGACTTCCGCCCTGGACGTGTACCGGGCGTCGGTGGCGCGCTGACACCCGTGGCCGAACCTCACAGGGACATGCGGCAGTACAGACGCCGCTGCGGCCCGGCGTCGCGGGCGAGTTCTCCGAGGCGTTTCAGGAAGTCGGCCATCAGCTCAGGGCTCTGTCCCGCACCGTCCTCGGTGCGGGTCCACGCGGTGGCGGCTTCCAGGAGGCGATCCGGGGTGGCTTGCGCGAGAGCATCCCGGAGGGTGTCCGTGAGCGAGACGAGCCACGGCCCGTCCTGATCGTCCTCGTTGAGCAGTTCGCAGAAGCGCGGGCAGGCCTCCACCTGCTCCTCGGGCACACCCGTCAGGCAGGATTCGACGGTACCGAGAATCCCATCGGGCATGACCCCTTTGAGTCCGATCGTGCCGAACGGATCGGCCAGGCCGGCATCGCCTTCGGACCGTGCGATCGCCTGGGCGTCGTCGGTGGCCGCGTAGTAGTCGTAGAGGTTCCCCATGACCGGATCGTGCCTCAAGGGCGGGTGCCGCAGAAACCCCAGGTCCACGGTATTGCCCGTGAACGCAGAAAACCCCCGTGCCACAGGGCACGGGGGTCTCCCGGAAAAATTGTTCGGCGGCGTCCTACTCTCCCACAGGGTCCCCCCTGCAGTACCATCGGCGCTGAAAGGCTTAGCTTCC
>NZ_JBHWZJ010000555.1:0-3327 GCF_042728415.1 Streptomyces sp. NPDC060198
TCTTTTTTTTTTACTCCACTTTGTTGGTCCTTTTCTGGGGGCCCCCCCCGGGGGGGGGGGGGGGGCCGCCCGCGGGCCCGGGCCCCCCCCCGCCGCCACGAAGGAGGGGGCGCGCCCGTCGTCAGGCGTACACGCCGATCTCGTGCAGCGAGTAACCCCAGCCGGTGCCACGGGCCTTGAGGGCGAGGCGGACGTAGCGTGCCGACTGTCCGAGGGCGACGGTGTCGATGTCCCCGTTGCCGGTGGTGGTCGTGAACACGGTGCGCCAGGTGGCGTTGTCGTCCGACAGCTGGACCTCGTACGAGGAGGCGAAGGCCGGGTCCCACTGGAGCTGGAGGGTCCGCAGAGCGGTGCGCGCGCCCAGGTCGACCTGGATGGACTGCGGGTCGCTCCAGTCGCTGGCCCACCGGGTGACCGGGTTGCCGTCGACCGCGTTGGCCGGGGTGCAGGGGCAGTCGCCGTACGAGGCCTGCGAGGAGGAGGCCGTGGCCGGCTTGTTCAGCGCCACGTTGGTGCCGTCCACCGGCGGTGCGACGACCTTCACGGACTTCGTCTCGAAGCCCGCGTTCCCGTGGCCGTCCTCCGCACGGATGTAGACCTTCCAGACGCCGAGCTTCTCAGGAGCCGTCACTGCGAAGGTGCCGTTCCCGGTGGACCGCCACGCGGCCTCCACCAGCCCCTTGTCGCCGTTGGCGTAGTTCCCGCTGAGGAAGATCTTGTACGTCACCGGGTCGTTGTCCGGGTCGCGGACGTCGGCGCGGACGGTGAACTCCTTGCCGGCCGGGGCCGCCGAGGAGGGGGTGACGGTCATGTTGCTGATCACCGGGGGCGTGTTGTCCCCGGCGGTCGAACCGGCGTACGCCTGCTTCACCGCGTAGTACGAGAGCCGCTTGAACCCGCCGGGCAGCAGGTTGAACCAGATCCCGCCGAAGTCGTGCTCGGTGCCGTAGTGGAACATCGTCGCGCCGAGCGCCACGCCCCGGTGGGCGGTGACGCAGTTCCACGCGTTGGTGTACCCCGCCGCGGTCTGCACGTCGGTCTTCTGCTCGGGGATGCCGTTCGCGTCGTTCGCGACCTCCCACTCGCCGGCCGGACCGGTCTCGGTGATGATGTAGGGCTTGGTGTAGCCGCCCGCCACCCAGTCGCGCTGCACGTTGCAGACGTCGCCGTAGGAGTTCATCGCGTACAGGTCGAGGTCGGGCGCGTTCCGCTTGTAGTACGGCCAGGCACCGGTCCACGCGTCGGTGGAGGTCACCGGGTGGTCCGGGTCGATCGAGTGGATCTTCTTGGCCACGTCGTTGACGAAGGTGGTGTACGCGTTGCGCTGCGCCTCCAACTCCGTACCGCTGTAGCAGTTCTGGAGACCCAGCACCGACTCGTTGCCGACGTTCCACATCAGGGTCGCGGGGTGCGACTTGTAGGCGTCGACCCACTTGGCGAACTCGGCCAGCGAGTTGTTCTTGTAGGTGGTGTCCGTGACGTAGTTGACGCAGCCGCCGCTGCCGGGGCCACCGCCGGGCTGGAGCCAGAAGCCGTTGATGATCCGGATGCCGTTGGCCGCCGCCGCGTCGAGCAGCGGCTTGGTCGAGCCGTCGGTGCCCCAGGTGCGGATGGTGTTGACGCCCATGGACTTCACGTCCGGCAGGTACTTCGGGGAGTCGGGGACGGACGGGCCCCAGGTGAGGCCCTTCACGGTGTACGGCTGCCCGCCCACCTGGAGCTGCCAGTTCCCCTGCGATCCGGTGACCTTCACGGCGCCGCCGGTGGCCGGCGGGGGAGTGGTGCCGGTGCTGCCGTAGACCTGGAACTCCCAGAGGGAGTAGCCGTATCCGCCGGACCGCTGGGTGCCGAGCATCCGGACGTACCGGCCGGAGCCGGAGAGGGTGAGGTCGTCCGTGCCGCCGTCGCCCTGGGTGACCGTGCGCAGGCTCCGCCAGTCGGTGCCGTTGTCGGACGCCTGGATCTCGTACGACTTGCCGTAGGCGCCCTCCCAGGTCAGGACGGCCCTGCTGAGGCTGGCGGTGGCGCCGAGGTCGATCTGGATCCACTGCGGATCGCTCCACTGGCTCGCCCAACGGGTGCCCGTGAGGTTGCCGTCGACGGCCGCGGCGGCGGAGTAGCCGTCGCCCTCCTGCGAGGAGGCGGTGGCGGTCCGGCCCTGGGAGAGCAGCGTGTCGGCGGCCGTGGCGCCCGGCGCCGCGAGGAGGGTGAGCGAGGACGCGACGAGGGCGCCGAGGGCGGTGAGGGAGACGAGTCGGCGGCCGGGTCGTGGACGGCCTGAACGGGCGTGGGGTGATCTGAACACGTGGGCTCCTGGCGGGTGCTGAGGGAGGACCGGCTTCCCGTGGCCGGTCTTGGAGAGCGCTCTCCCGAGAGTGTCGCCGGGGGTGTGTCCCTGTCAATGAGTGCGCGCGACCTCTGTGCCGTCGGACGTCATCCCGAGGGGCGAATCCGGTCTGTGCGGCATGTGGGGCACGTCCGGTCGAACCGTGAGGGATCGGTGGGCGCGGACACGCGCCCGCCCGGGGCGGGGGTGGTCGCCCGACGGCTCGCGGGACGGGGCGAACGGACGGCCCCGCGCTCATGGTTGCGGAGCTTCGGGCACGGTGGGCCGACACGCTCTTCGGTCGATCGGCTCCCGCGCGGGGCAGCGGATTCGCGCACCGCGACCCGTATGGACGCAGTCGTTTTGACGCAGTCTTGTCGGTGCGGGGTCTCCCCCGGGGTGAGCGAAAACGCACGCGTGCGGGAAGCTGGTGTTCCGATCGGCCGGTCGCTCTGCGTGGGCCGCTCGGCGACAGTCCGGGGTCGGCGTCGGCCGGCCGAAAAGGGGGGCCCACGATGGTTCTGATGGTGATCGTTTTTGGTTCTCTCGTGCTGGGGAACGCCTTCATGACCTGGAAGGTCGTCCACCTCTGGCGAAATCCGGACGTGGCCGATTTCTTCTCCGCCGTTCTGCCGTTCGGGCTTGTCGTGCGGAGGGGGGAGGTGCGGTCGGCCGGTGTCACCGCGGCCGCCCTGTGGGGCGTGGTGGTGGTGTTCCTGATGGGGCTGTTCGACGGTCCGGTGGCCTCGTGGGCCGTCGCCGCGGGGGTGCTGATCATTCTGGCCTCGGCGCTCTGCGAGATGTGCGTGATCCTCTTCAACGCCCCGAAGTTCGCCGTGCCGCCGCACATGCGGGCCGAGCCCGGAGTCCTCGCGGCGCGCCGTGCGCGCAAGGCGGAGGGCAGGCGGGGGGCCGGTGCCTGAGGGCACCCGCTCTCGCCTGCGAACCCGGCCAGGTGTACCGGACCGGTCCGGGCTCACCGAACCCGGTGTGCCCGGACC
>NZ_JBHWZJ010000556.1:0-3322 GCF_042728415.1 Streptomyces sp. NPDC060198
CGCCGATGGCCGGGCGCCCCTCGCGCGTCGTCGCGGGCGGGAGCTACGCGGACTTCTCGTGCCTGCCGCCGTCGTTCTTGCCGATCGTGCGCGGCTCGCGCGGGACCAGCGTGGGATTCACGTTGTTGCGGACCACGTCCGGGGTGATGACCACGCGGGCGACGTCCTTGCGGGACGGGACCTCGTACATCACGGACTGGAGGACTTCCTCCATGATGGCGCGCAGGCCGCGGGCGCCGGTCTGGCGCAGGATCGCCTGGTCGGCGATGGCCTCCAGCGCCTCGCGCTCGAAGT
Organism: Streptomyces sp. NPDC060198; assembly: GCF_042728415.1. Classification (NCBI taxonomy): domain Bacteria; kingdom Bacillati; phylum Actinomycetota; class Actinomycetes; order Kitasatosporales; family Streptomycetaceae; genus Streptomyces; species Streptomyces sp. NPDC060198. Next base: position 295 of record NZ_JBHWZJ010000556.1, read on the forward strand.
CCAGCTCCACGCCGTCGAGTTCGAAGAGCCGCTGGTACTGCTTCACCAGGGCGTTGCGCGGCTCGATGAGGATCTGGAGCAGCGCCTCGCGGTCCAGGTTGTGCACCGAGGTGAGGACGGGCAGCCGGCCGATGAACTCGGGGATCATGCCGAACTTGACCAGGTCCTCCGGCATGACCTCCTGGAACTGGTCGCTCGCCTGGATCTCCAGCTTGGAGCGGATCGTCGCGCCGAAGCCGATGCCCTTGGCGCCGGACCGGGACTCGATGATCTTCTCCAGCCCGGAGAAGGCGCCGCCCACGATGAACAGGACGTTCGTCGTGTCGATCTGGATGAACTCCTGGTGCGGGTGCTTCCGGCCGCCCTGCGGCGGTACGGAGGCGGTGGTGCCCTCCAGGATCTTCAGCAGCGCCTGCTGCACGCCCTCGCCCGAGACGTCGCGCGTGATCGACGGGTTCTCGCTCTTGCGGGCGACCTTGTCGATCTCGTCGATGTAGATGATCCCGGTCTCGGCCTTCTTGACGTCGTAGTCGGCCGCCTGGATCAGCTTCAGCAGGATGTTCTCGACGTCCTCGCCGACGTAGCCGGCCTCCGTCAGCGCCGTCGCGTCGGCGATGGCGAACGGGACGTTGAGCATGCGGGCCAGTGTCTGCGCCAGCAGGGTCTTGCCGGAACCCGTGGGGCCCAGCAGGAGGATGTTGGACTTGGCGAGCTCGATCGCGTCGTCCCGGCTGGAACCGCCGCCGTTCTCCCCGGCCTGGACCCGCTTGTAGTGGTTGTACACCGCGACGGACAGGGCCTTCTTCGCGGGCTCCTGCCCGACGACGTACCCCTCCAGGAACTCGTAGATCTCGCGTGGCTTGGGCAGTTCCTCCCAGCGCACTTCCGAGGTCTCGGCGAGTTCCTCCTCGATGATCTCGTTGCAGAGATCGATGCACTCGTCGCAGATGTACACACCGGGTCCCGCGATGAGCTTCTTCACCTGCTTCTGGCTCTTTCCGCAGAACGAGCACTTGAGCAGGTCGCCGCCATCACCGATGCGTGCCACGAGGTGCTTCCCCTTCGCCTGGGAGACGCCTGGTTCAGCGACTCCTGGTGCCTCTATTCGACGGTACCTTGCCTGGCCCCCCGTTCGGGCCCCCCTTGGCACGGTTCACACGGCCCGAGACCGGGCGAATGCGCGTGCCAAGGGGAAAAGACCGATGTCAGACCGCGGCTCCGGCCGAGGTCTTACGGGTGGTGACGATCTGGTCCACCAGACCGTACGCCAGGGCCTCCTCGGCCGTAAGGATCTTGTCGCGCTCGATGTCCTCGCTGATCTTCTCCAGCGGGGTGGTCGAGTGCTTCGCCAGCATCTGCTCCAGCTGGGTGCGCATGCGCAGGATCTCGTTGGCCGCGATCTCCAGGTCGGAGAGCTGCTCACGGCCGGTCTGCGAGGACGGCTGGTGGATCAGGACACGGGCGTGCGGGAGCGCCATGCGCTTGCCCGGAGTGCCGGCGGCCAGCAGGATGGCGGCGGCGGAGGCGGCCTGGCCCATGCAGACCGTCTGGATGTCCGGCTTCACGAACTGCATCGTGTCGTAGATCGCGGTGAGCGCGGTGAACGAGCCGCCGGGGCTGTTGATGTAGATCGAGATGTCCCGGTCCGGGTCCATCGACTCCAGGCACATCAGCTGCGCCATCACGTCGTTGGCCGAGGCGTCGTCGATCTGCACGCCGAGGAAGATGATGCGCTCCTCGAAGAGCTTCGCGTAGGGGTCGTACTCGCGCACGCCCTGCGAGGTGCGCTCCACGAAGCGCGGCACGATGTAGCGGTTGTCCACCTGCGGGCCGGTGTAGAGGCCGCTCGCGGAGGCGCCGGGGAAGTTGTTCATGTGGGTGTTCACCATCCTGGTGGCGTTCTGTGGGCTGGTTTCTCGGCGCACGTTCATGGCGTACGAGAGGTGTGCGGGCGCGGTGCCGTCCGGTGCGGGCCGGATCAGGCGCCGGTGCCGCCGCCGCCCGGGATGCCCGACGCGGCCGTGATGATCTCGTCGATGAGGCCGTACTCCTTGGCCTCCTCGGCGGTGTACCAGCGGTCGCGGTCGCCGTCGCGGATGATCGTCTCGACGGTCTGGCCGGAGTGGCGGGCGGTGATCTCCGCCATCCGCGTCTTGGTGCGGAGCAGGTACTGCGCCTGGATCTTGATGTCCGAGGCGGTACCGCCGATGCCGGCCGAACCCTGGTGCATGAGGATGTCGGTGTTCGGGAGCGCGAAGCGCTTGCCCGCGGCCCCGCCGGTGAGCAGGAACTGGCCCATCGAGGCCGCCATGCCCATGCCGATGGTGACGACGTCGTTCGGGATGTACTGCATGGTGTCGTAGACCGCCATGCCGGCCGTCACCGAGCCACCGGGGCTGTTGATGTAGAGGTAGATGTCCTTGTCGGGGTCGGCGGCAAGGAGCAGCAACTGTGCGGTGATCTTGTTGGCGATGTCATCGTCGACCTGCTGGCCGAGGAAGATGATGCGCTCGCCGAGCAGTCGGCTGTAGACCTGGTCGCCGAGGCCACCACCGAGGGACGGCTCTCCGGCGGCGTAGGGCATCAGATTCGTCACGTATCCACCTGCTCGTCTCTGACGGCTCCGGCCGTCTCAGCGTCTTCGTACCGGGTGGGCCGGGACTACCCGACCCTTCCTCTTCATGGACCCTAACGCGCAGGTGGAACAAGACCATCCCGCTTCCATAACTGTTCGCTGGGAGCGCAAGGTACGCAGTGCGCACAAGGGTTCTGAGGGTTCGTCGCGGACGCGCCGGAGCGGACCGCGAGGCCCCTCCCGGGAGGGTACGGGCCCCGGTGCGGGGCATGCCCCCCGGGGGCGTACGACAGACCCCCGGAGCGCGGCGGGCCCCGGAAGCACGGCAGATCCGGAAACACGGCGGATCCGGAAGCACGGCGGACCCGGGAGCACGGCGGGCGGGACGACGGGCCCCGGACGGGCCGGATCGGGTACGACGACGGGCCCCGGACGGCGTGATGCGTCCGGGGC
>NZ_JBHWZJ010000557.1:0-3322 GCF_042728415.1 Streptomyces sp. NPDC060198
TCGTACCACCGTCCCCCGGCCCCTCGTCCGGGTCCGCGCGGGATCAGGGCGGACCCCGGGCGCGGTCCGAGGGGCGTGATAGCTTCCCAGTGCCAGTCGCACTCCACACAGGGGTCAGGGAATCCGGTGAGAGTCCGGAACTGACGCGCAGCGGTGAGGGGGACGGGCGGGGCCACGGCCACTGGGAGACCCACGGGTGTCCTGGGAAGGCGCCCCGTCCGCACGAACCCGAGTCCGAAGACCTGCTGGCGCCCTGCGCCCCGTACGGGTCGCAGTACTCCGTACAACGGGCCCCGCGCATGGGCCCAGAGACGCCGAGGTACCTCGTGCCCGCCATGGCCCGATCCGCCCGTTCCGCTGCCCTTCTGACCACGGGCGTCCTGCTGCTGACCGCCTGCGGCGGCGCCGACGACAGCGCGCCCGCCGCCGAGAAGGCCGCTGACGGCTATCCGGTGACGCTCCAGAACTGCGGACGCACCGTCACCGTCACGTCCGCACCGCACCACGCGGTCTCGCTCAACCAGGGATCTACGGAGATCCTGCTCTCGCTGGGCCTCGCCGACCGGCTCGCGGGCAGCGCGACCTGGACCGACCCCGTCATGAAGGGCCTGGAGAAGGCCGACGCGACGGTCCCCAGGCTCTCCGACAACGCCCCCTCCTCGGAAAAGGTGCTGGAACAGGAGCCCGATTTCGTCAGCGCCTCCTTCGAATCCACCCTCGGCAAGGGCGGAGTCGCACCCCGCGAGCAGTTCGAGGACCTGGGCGTACCCACCTACGTCTCGCCCTCCGACTGCACCGGCAAGGACAACAGCGGCGACGGCGACGGAGCCCGCTCCACCGCCCTCACCCTCGACAGCGTCTACGGCGAGATACGCGACCTGGCCAAGGTGTTCGGCGTACGGGAACGGGGCGAGGAGCTCATAGCCGACCTGCGGGCCCGCGTGACGAAGGCGACAGAGGACATCGACGCCTCCCGCACCACCCTCCTCTACTGGTTCGCCAACTCCGAGGCCCCGTACCTGGCCGGCTGCTGCGGGGCACCCGGCGTCATCACCACCGAACTCGGCGCGAAGAACGTCTTCGACGACACCCACGAGGAGTGGCCCCAGATCAACTGGGAGACCATCGCCGACCGTGACCCGGACGTCCTCGTCATCGGCGATCTCACCCGCAAGTCGCAGACGGCCGAGAGCGCCGAGAAGAAGATCGAGTTCCTGGAGTCCAACCCGGTCACCCGGAACATGGACGCCGTACGGAACAAGCGGTACGTCCTGCTCAGCGGCCAGGCCATGAACCCCTCCATCCGTACGGTGGAGGGCATCGAACTCGTCGCCGCCGGGCTGCGCGAGTTCGGGCTCGCCGGATGACCGCCGGCCCGGACCCGGCAGCCGTCCGTCCGCGGCCGCCGGCGAGTGCCCCGGCCGGGACCGGCTCCGGCGCACGGCCCGGTCGCCTCGTACCGTCCGGGCGGCGGAGCTTGCGGACGGTGCCCGAACCCCTCCTGTGGGCCGGCGGGACCGTCCTCCTCCTGGTCTCCGTCGCGGTGGCCGTCACCATCGGCCCCGCCCGGATCTCCGTCGCCGACGTGTGGTCGGTGGTCGCCGCCCATCTGGGCCTCGGCGGCACGGAACTGAGCCCGATCCGGGACGGCATCGTCTGGGACCTCAGGATGCCGCGCACCCTGCTCGCCGCCGTCTGCGGCGCCGGGCTCGCGGTGTGCGGGACCGTCATGCAGTCGCTGCTCCGCAACCCGCTCGCCGACCCGTTCGTCCTCGGCGTCTCCTCCGGGGCGTCCACCGGCGCGGTCGTGGTCGTGGTGCTGGGCGTCGGCGGGGGCGCGGTGTCCCTCTCGGCGGGCGCGTTCGTCGGGGCGCTCGCCTCGTTCGCGCTCGTCCTCCTGCTCAGCCACACCCTCGGCGGCACCACGGACCGGGTCGTGCTCTCGGGCGTCGCGGTGATGCAACTGTTCTCCGCGCTCACGTCGTTCGTCGTGATGACCGCCGCCGACGCCGAGCAGACCCGCGGGGTGCTGTTCTGGCTGCTCGGCTCACTCAGCGGTGTCGGCTGGACGGACGTACGGCTCTGCGCCGGCATCGTCGTCGTGACCCTCATGGTCTGCCTGGGGCACGCCCGTACGCTCGACGCCTTCGCCTTCGGGCAGGACGCCGCGGCCACCCTGGGCGTCCATGTCGCGCGCACCCGGACCGTGCTGCTCTGCACCACGGCGCTGCTGACCGCCGCACTGGTCAGCTCGGCCGGGGCGATAGGCTTCGTCGGCCTGGTGCTGCCGCACGCCGCCCGGGCCCTCGCGGGAGCGGGGCACCGCAGACTGCTGCCCGTCACGGCGCTGGCCGGAGCGGTCTTCCTGGTCTGGGTCGACACCTTGGCCCGGACGGTCCTCGACCCGCAGGAGGTGCCGGTCGGCGTGGTCACCGCGCTGATCGGGGTACCGGCCTTCGTGCTCGTCCTGCACCGCACCCGGAGGGTCGTATGACCGCCCCCGCCGAGGGCCTGCGGGCCGACCGGGTGAGCCGGACCGCGGGCGGGCGCCTGATCCTCGACGGAGTGACCCTCGCCCCGCCGCCTGGCGCCACCGTCGGCCTGATCGGCCCCAACGGCTCAGGAAAGTCGACCCTGTTGCGGGTGCTCGCGGGTGTCCTCCCGCCGGAGGGCGGCCTCGTCACCCTCGACGGCGAGCCGCTGGCCGCGACGAGCAGGCGCACGGTGGCCCGGCGGGTCGCCGTCGTCGACCAGCACGCGGCCACCCAGGTCGAACTCAGCGTCCTCGACGTCGTACGCCTCGGGCGCATCCCGCACCGCAGGGCCTGGTCGGCGCCGGGGCCCGCGGACGACGAAGCGGTGCGCGAGGCCATGGAACGCACCGGGCTGACGGACCGGGCCGGGCAGTCCTGGCACACCCTGTCCGGCGGCGAACGCCAGCGGGTCCAGATCGCCCGCGCCCTGGCCCAGCGGCCCCGCGAACTCCTGCTGGACGAACCCACCAACCACCTGGACGTCCAGCACCAGCTGGACCTGCTGGCGCTGGTGTCCGCACTCCCGCTCACCTGTGTCGTCGCCCTGCACGACCTGAATCTGGCCGCGATGTTCTGCGACCTGGTCACCGTGATGGGCGACGGACGGGTGGTCGCCGCAGGCCCCCCGCACGAGGTGATCACCGAGCAGCTGATCGCGGACGTCTACCGGGTGCGGTCGGTGGTCACCCCGGACGGCCCGCAGGGACGGCCCAGCGTGCGGTTCCTGCCTCCCGCCGGAGTGTGACGCGGGCAGGGCGTGGTTCGGGGCGGATCCGTCACTTCGGATC